>CAJMPF010000171.1 GCA_905215195.1 uncultured bacterium
CGTCGAAAGATCGATTGCGGTCCACGTGCGCCTCGAGCGCGCCATCGACCTCACCCGGCTCAAGCCCGCCGAGCAGCTGTGCCGCGCGGTCGAGCATATCAACCGGGCCGTCGAGCGTCGAGAGCGCCTGCGCCAGCACGCGCTCCATACAATCTTCCACTGCGTTGAGCGTCACGAGCTCTTGGGGCACCACGGCAGACGTGCGGTTGCGCACACGCGCCACAAACTCAAGCGTCGACAGGTACACATCGCCAAAGGGCGCAAAGTCGCCCTGGTAGCCGCCCCAAAGCGCCGGCGCCGCCAGCGCGTACTCGGTCTTGGAAAGCGGGCTCAGCGCCATCGCGCCCAGCTCGAGCGCCGTGTCCTCCAGCATGAGACCCAGCGTGCGCGAGCGCAGGCGCTCGGCATCGCCCGCCGACACATCGCGATCGAGCACACGCGCCGCATCCGGTGCATCGCGCTCGACGGTGCGAATGTGCAAGCGCTCGGCGATTGAGCGCACGGCAGAACAGCGGGTGGCCTCTGCCTCCTCATGCGCCGGCGTAAAGATGCGATTGCGCCCCAGCACCAGGCCAATCACATTGCGAGGGCCCAGAGCGTCGACGGCCAGCGCCGTCAGCAAAGACGACGGCAAGTCACCCTCGAGTGCCACCACAGCACGCGAAGCACCGTGAGCTCGGGCGTTGTCGCGCACGGCGAGCACCAGCGCCTGCCACAACCACTCCTCGGAACGAAACTCGGGCAGCTCGTGGTCCTCCAAAGCATCGAGCATCACGCCGCGCTGAATCTCCTGAACCAGCAGGCTCTCCTCAAAACACGGCGCCTGGGCCACCACGCGACCGCAGTCGTCGAGCACAAACGACCCGCCGGTATACACCGACTCGTCATAGGCACCGACCGGCGCCATGCAGGCAAACCACACGCTGCGCTTGGATGCGATCTTGCGGTAGGCGCCGCTGCGAACGGCGGCAATGGCGGCAGTCTCACGGTCGGTCATGTCAAACGCGTTGAATTGGAAATACGCAATGAGGTCAACACCGGTCGGCAACATCTCGAGTTCGCGGTCCAAGTCAAAAATCACGGCGATGCGCACGTCGTCCACGTCGAACACCGGCGGCGCCCAACGTGTGTCGTTGTTCTCGCCACGCTGCAGGGCAATGCTCGAACGCGCCGGCACCACATGACCGTCCTTGAGCATCATGTAGTCGAGCAGCGGCTGGCCCTCAAACGAAACCGCCGCGGGCACGATGCAGATCATGTCAAGCTCCTGGATACGCTCGGCGACACCAGTCAAACCGGCAAGCACGTCGTGCTCAAAGTCGGCAGCGCCCACCAGGCCACCGGGCATGGCGCCCATAAAGAGCGGAGCCGGAACGCACAGCACGCGCGCCCCGCGCTCGTGGGCCAGACGAGCCTGGTCCTCGATGCGGCCGCAAATGCCCTCAATATCACCCAGGCGCATATCGATCTGTGCAAGCGCGAGCTTCATGGCCCAGCCCTTTCCGTCGTAAACCATCGAAATCGTAGTAAAAGCGCCGGCCGCATAATGCAGCCGGCGCTTGCATGTGCATATGCTTGCTATGATACCCCGAGCGGGGGCGCGCTCCTAGAATGTCGCGGACCACAGCCCGTGCAGGTTGCAGTAGGCATAGACGGTACCGGTCTTGGAGCCGCCCGCGAAAAACGTCGCGGGTTTCATGCCGGGCTCAAGGTAATGGACCTCTAAGCGGCCCTCGGCCTCAAGGGCGATCCACTCAATGTAGTGCTCGGGCAGGCTGGGGTGCTCGACCGAGCCAACGCGTGCGCGAATCACGTGACCGTCGCGCTCGGTCTCGACAACAGGCACGTGCTTCTCGTGCGCCGCGTCCTCAGTGTTTGCAGTCAGTTCCGTGCAACCGGCAGGGGTCGCAACGTCGTCGCCAAGGGCGGCGATGAGCTTGCCGTCGGGGTCCTTAAAGAATTTCGCCATGATGTTCTCCTTTGCTGATGTGCCAATGTTCTTGATGGTTCTTATGCCCAAAGGCAGACAAACCATCCACGGCATTGCAAATGAACACATAACGGATCAGGCAAGCGGTCGGGCCAAAATGCGTCGACCGTCCTGCCCACTCCAGCAGTCCCACCCCGCGCGCGGCTAGTGCCCGTCGCCGCCGAGCAGCGCCAGAACATCCTCGCGCGTGAACAGTGCCGACGAGATGCCGTCGCCGCCGAGCACGCTGTTGACCAGGTCGCGCTTGGACTCCTGCATCTGCATGATGCGCTCCTCGATCGTGTCCTTGGCGATGAGCTTGTACACGGTCACGGTATGTTGCTGACCAATACGGTGTGCACGATCAGTCGCTTGGTCCTGCGCCGCCACGTTCCACCACGGGTCGTAGTGGATGACCACGTCGGCAGCCGTCAGGTTAAGGCCCACGCCGCCCGCCTTGAGCGAAATCAAAAAGACCGGAACCTCGCCCGCTTGGAACTGCGCGACCATCTTGGCGCGGCTCTCCTTAGACGAAGCGCCCGTGAGCTTAAGGAAGGCGATGTCCTCCTTGGCCAGGCGCTTACCGATAATATCGAGCATACCCGTAAACTGGCTGAACAACAGGATGCGATGTCCGCCGTCGAGTGCGCCGTGCACGAGCTCCATGCACGCATCGAGTTTGGCGCTCCCCGCCTTGTAATCCTCGTAGTGAAGACGCGGGTCGCAGCAGATCTGGCGCAGCTTGGTGAGCTCGGCAAGCACCTTGAGCTTGTCTTTCTTGAACTCGGATGCCTCGCGGTGCTGCACCTGCTGGGCGATGCGGTCTTGGTTGGCCAGGTAGAGCTTGCGCTGTTCGCCGGCAAGCTGCGCCATCACCGTATCCTCGATCTTCTCGGGCAGGTCGGCCACCACATCTTCCTTGACGCGACGCAGCACAAACGGCGACACGAGCGCCTGCAGACGAGCGGCACTGTCGCCCTCGGCATGTTCGACGGGACTCTCAAAGCGCTTGGCAAATGAGTCGCGCGTGCCCAGAAGACCCGGCATCAAAAAGTCGAAGATACTCCAAAGCTCGGACAGGCGGTTTTCGATGGGCGTTCCCGTCAAGGCAAAGCGCACGCCGGCCGGCAGGCGCTTGGCGGCGCGCGCCACCTGCGTGAGCGGGTTTTTAATGTACTGGGCCTCATCGAGCACCACACGGGCAAAGTCCTGCTCGACGTACTCGTCGATATCGCGCCGCATAAGGTCATACGACGTCACGACCACGTTATGCTCGGCCACGCCGGCGATTTGCACGCGACGCTGCGCCTTGGCGCCCACGATGGCGCACACATCGAGCGAGGGCGCAAAGCGCTCCAGCTCGGCGGTCCAGTTGTACACAAGCGACGCAGGGCACACCACAAGCGTGGGCTTAGTGTCCCCCGCTTCCACGCGCGCCAGAATGTGCGCGATCATCTGGAGCGTTTTGCCCAGGCCCATGTCGTCGGCCAGGATGCCGCCAAGGCCCAGGTGTTCGAGCGAGCCGAGCCACTGGTAGCCGTCGACCTGATAGCCGCGCAGTGTGGCCTTGAGCGATGCCGGCACCGTAAAGTCCATCTTGCCGAGCGTATCCAAGCGCTCGACGGTGCGGCGGAACGCGGCGTCACGATCGGCCTCGAGCGCGGGCGTGCGCGCGAGCATGCTATCGACGAACAGGGTACTCGACGCGGGAAGCGACACGCCGTCGAGCAGGTCAACAGCATCGACCCCCAGATCCTCGGCAAGGCCAAACGCGGCGCGCGCCCCCTCGTCCAGGCGAATGATGTCGCCCGACGTGAGACGCGCAAACGTCTGGTGACGCTTGTAGGAGTCCAGATAGATGGCAAGGTCTGCCGCCGAAAGCCCGCTCGCGCCCAGTTCGACGTCAAGCAGGTTGCTCTTGACGGTCGCACGCACCGAAAGCTTGGGCGCGGGGCGCACCGAGATCTGGCGCAGACGATCACTGAGCATGACCTCGCCCAGCTCGGACAAGGCAGACAGGCCCTCGGTCAGCAAACGGAACAGGCTCTCGTCATCGCGCTCCTCAAACGCCAGACCGCCCTCGTAAAAGTCGAAATACAGGGCCGCCGTGTCCATAACGCGAAACTCTGCCACCTCGTCGCGGGGCGGCACACCCGGGCGCTGCTCTTCGAAGGGGCTGCCCGGAGCGCCCAGACTAAAGAGGTCTGCCGACCAGTCGCTGTAGGTAACCGTAATTTTGCAGGTCACAAGTCCATCGTCGACGCCGATCGCCATAGCAAAGCTCGGCTCGGGCGCCACGGCATCGAGCGCGGCGGGCGCGGTAAGGTCGGTGTAGTCGCGCAAAATGGGCAGCGCCATACGACAGAACTCCCCCACCTGGTCGACAGCGATATGGATCGGCGTGCGACAGGGCAGCAAGCGCGATAGAAACGGCGCCGCATGCTGGGCAAACGCTACATCAGCGCGGCGCGCACGGCGGGTGTC
>CAJMPF010000172.1 GCA_905215195.1 uncultured bacterium
TGGGCGCCACCGGGCACGCGCTGGTATAGGGCGGGTCCAAAGCGGGCCGGATGGGTGCACTCGCCGATAGCGTACTCGAGGCGGGTGGACACGTGACGGGTGTTGAGCCGAGCTTTTTTATCGAGGCCGAGTTTCAACATGACGGTATCGACGACCTCATAGTGACGAGTGATATGGCGGAGCGCAAGGCCAAGATGATTGAGCTCGGCGATGCGTTCATCGCATTTCCGGGCGGCACGGGCACGCTCGAGGAGATTGCCGAGGTTATGTCCGCGGTGTCGTTGGGGCACCTGAGCTCTCCGTGCATCCTGTATAACCTGGACGGTTACTACAACGACCTCAAGGCGTTGCTCGGGCACATGATTGATAAGGGGCTTTCGAGCCCGAGGCGCCAGCACGGCATCTACTTTGCCGACGATTTGCGCGAGATTGCCTCGATTATCAACGGATAAGTCTTGAGCCTGCCCCACTATGGCTCCCAATGGTGCCGTTTGCAGCGCAGATGGTTGGCTCGTTCGGGCAACGCCCGCTCTACAATAAAACGTAACTATGTCGACTTTGACCGCGGGAGGACCCGATGGATAACCTTGCCAAACCCACAAACCGCGCGCTGTTTTTAGTTAGCGTTGCCGTGACCGGTGCGTTCGCAGGTGCCGCGGTCTGGCTGTTCTTTTTTGCGATGGAGCGCGGTATCGACTATCTATGGACCGAGATTCCGCACGCGCTGGGCGTCGCTTCGCCCGAGCTTGCCAGCGGCCCGTTTGGCTTTCTGCCGTACCCGTTTTTTGTCTGCCTGCTGGGCGGCCTGTTAATCGGTCTGTACGAAAAGATGACAGGCACCAAGACCGATGACCTCAACCAGGTGATGGCTAAGGTTAAGCAAGACGGGCGCTACCCGTACGACAACCTGGGCAAGCTTTCGCTCGCGGCATTGCTGCCGCTGCTGTTTGGCGGAAGCATTGGACCGGAGGCCGGCCTGACCGGCGTTATCGCCGGTCTGTGCAGCTGGGTCGGCGACCGCATGCGTCGCTTTGGCGCCGAGTTTAGGGAGCTCACGTTGCTGGGCACCCAGGCTGCCCTGACGGCGCTCTTTACCGCGCCCGTCTTTGGCTTTGTGGCGCCGCTTGCCGGTAGCACCGACGGCCAGGGTGAAGACGCCGACGATGAGTCCGCGTCCGGCGAGATCACCATCAAGCTGCCCAAGGCGCAAAAGACGGTGGTCTACGGTATTGCGATTGCCGGCGGTCTGGGCACCTACCTGCTGCTTGGACAGCTTGTGGGCGGCGGCATGGGCATGCCCAGGTTCGAGGCTGCCGTGGTGGGCAACCTGGAACTTGTCTGGCTCATTCCGCTGTCGTTGATCGGCACCGTCTGCGGCTGGCTGTACTTTGTCTCTGAGCACGCGAGCGAAGCGCTTGCCCATGCAATAGGGGAGCGTCCTGTCGTCAAGGCCATGCTGGCCGGTTTGGCACTCGCCATCTGTGGCACGGTCCTGCCCTATACCATGTTTGCCGGCGAGACCCAGGCCGACGTGCTCATGGAAACCTATCTGACCATTCCCGCTGGCGTGCTTATCGCGACCGGTCTTGTTAAGGCCATGCTGACGCCCGCCCTCATCAACCTTGGTTGGCGCGGCGGCCACTTCTTCCCGGTTATCTTCTCGGGTGTGAGTCTGGGCTATGGCCTTGCCATCCTCACCGGCGCCGATCCGGTCTTTTGCGTCGCTGTCTGCACGGCATCGACGATGGGCGCCGTCATGCGCCAGCCCATCATGGTCGTGGGCCTGCTGCTCATGTGCTTCCCGCTCAAAGGCATCGTCTGTATGATCATCGCCGCCGCCATCGCCGCCGGCATTCCGCTGCCCAAGCCGCTGCGCAAGTAGTACGGTGGCTCACGCTGGGGATATGCCATTTGTCACGGATTTACGGGGAGGGGCGGCGATCGCGTCCTTCGTGGATTGAGACACGCGTGGCTACAGATCGCGTACTCGATAAACCTTGGTGCTGACGGTGCAGCTGATTGCACATAGCGCGAGGGCAAGTACGGCGATGCCTGCACACAGACAGCTAAGAACGGCAGGATCGGGATTCGCCCCGGCAATCGACATGAGCCAGTTGCTGATGGGGTTGGAGGAACTCAGCATTGCCATGGTGCCGCAGCCAAACAGGGCAAACAGGCCAACGGATAGGCGCAGCGCCTCCATGTGTCCAAATCGAAAGAACAGCGGCTGTGCCAAAAACACCATCATGAGGGAGATGAGCATCGATGCCGCCGAGGCGGTTGCGATTTCAGAGATCGTCTGGCATGTCGAAGGGATGCCCATGGGGTCGAAGAGCGGAAGGGCGAGGATGTTCAGAAGCGTAGCCGCGCATGCCATGACGACCGAGAAGACAACGATGCACAGGTAGCGTGCGCAAATAATGTCTTTGCGCGAGAAGGGCAACGTTGCTCGATAACGTTCCCAGCCGTTTTGGTTATCGTAGCCAGCTAGCGAGTTCATGATTATGATGGGCGACATTGCGCTGACCGCACAGGCGCCGGCGCTCATGCCGGAATCGCCGTCTGTCGCGTTGGCAAGGGTCAATACGACGAATATGAACAGGCCGACGCCCGCGATGCTCGGGAGAAACGAGCGCATGATGGCGGTCTCGGACATAAAGGCGCGTTTCATTTCGAAGCCCCTTTCAGCGTGAGGCGCAGATAGTCATCAATGGTTGCCCGATCGCAGGGAATCTCGGGGAAGGCCTCGAGCGTTTCGCGACGGTTGGGCACGAGCACGTCCACGCTATAGGCGTGGTGGACGGCACGGGCGCCTTCGACGCAAGCCATAAGCTCGGCGGCCTGCACTTGGGTGCAGTGGGCGATGCCAGTGCGGTCGGTAATGTCCTCGCGCGGCAGGTCAAACACAATCGAGCCATTATCGATGCAGATGACGCGGTCGGCGGCGCGATCGAGGTCGGACGTAATGTGGCTCGAGAGCAGCACGCTGCGCTGACCGTCGGAAACAAAGGCAAGCAGCTCATCAAGCAGTTCCTCGCGTGCCATGGGATCGAGGCCCGCGGTGGCTTCGTCCAAAACGAGTAGTTCGGCCTTGTGACTGAGTGCGCAGGCAAGTTGCAGCTTCATGCCCATACCGCGGGAGAGGTCCTTGACCTTTGTCTTGGGATCGAGGCCAAATCGGTCGATGAGGCTGGCGAAGGTGTCGTGGCTCCAGGTGGGGTACGCCGGGCTTACGAGTGCCTCAACTTCGGTCACCTTGAGCGTGGAGGGGAAGGGGCATGTGTCCAGCACGAGGCCGATGCGAGAGCGCAGGTGGCGTTGCGACTCATCGGGCGCGTCGGTGCCACAGCGCTGCCCAAACAGGTGCACCTCGCCGGCATCGAGCTTTATAAGCCCGAGAGCAGCTCGAATCGTCGTTGTTTTGCCAGCACCGTTGGCACCAACAAAGCCGACGATCTGGCCAGGCTCCACGGCAAGCGTGACGTCGCGCAACGAAAAGCGGTCGCTTACAGTGCGTGAGATGCCTTTGAGTTCAAGCAAGTTTTGCATGGTATAGCCTTTCTTGCAGATGGCTACTGCATGGTTTCGGGGGCTACCAGGTCGAGCATCTCGTGCAGTTTGTCGCGCGTGACGCCCAAGGCTTCGGCTTGGCTTGCCGCTTTCGCAAGCAGCTCTTCGATATGACAGAGCTGGTTTTCGCGCAAAAGCTCCTGGTTGCCCTCGGCGACAAAACAGCCCTTGCCCTGCACGGTGCAGATAAACCCGAGCTGCTCCAGGTCGGCGTAGGCGCGCTTGGTGGTGATGACGCTCACGCCAAGATCGCTCGCGAGTGCACGGATGCTGGGGAGTTTGGTGCCCGCAGCGAGCGTGCCCGATAAGATCTGAGCTTTGACTTGCGAGGTTATCTGCTCGTAGATGGGCTTGTCGTTCGAATTGGATAGGATGATGTCCACAGCGGCTCCTTAGCTGTTGGGCTACACGTGTATATAACCGGTAAGCACAGTATATATACACTATGCACAGTTCTGCAAGAGGCAAATGCGGATTGGGCCGGTTGCCTAGGCCCCAACTGATGAATTTGTCCTGATAGGTGCCCTAGAGCGGGATTTCGCGGCTACAATAGTGCGGTTACAACGACGTAATGCACTCAATGCAAGAAAGGATCCGCATGGCAAGCCTGTCGGATGAAATCTCGTCGCGCCGCACATTCGCGATCATCAGCCACCCGGACGCCGGTAAGACCACGCTTACCGAGAAGCTGCTGCTCTATACCGGCAGCATCCAGACCGCCGGCTCGGTCAAGGGCAAGAGCTCGGCCAAGCATGCCGTCTCGGACTGGATGGACATCGAGAAGGAGCGCGGTATTTCCGTTACCTCCTCGGTCCTGCAGTTCACCTACAACGGCACCTGCGTCAACATCCT
>CAJMPF010000173.1 GCA_905215195.1 uncultured bacterium
CGTCATCACTCATTCGGTGCGCGATTGCTATTCCACGCTTGGTGCCGTGCATACCCTGTGGCATCCCATGCCCGGTCGCTTTAAAGACTATATCGCCATGCCCAAGGTCAATAACTACCAGTCGCTCCATACGACGGTTATCGGCCCCACGGCCCGCCCGCTCGAGATTCAGATTCGAACCTACGAGATGCATGAGCAGGCCGAGTACGGCATCGCCGCCCACTGGCTGTACAAGAAGTCGGGCGGATCGTCTGCCTCTAAGACCAACGATGCGCAGCGTCTGGACGACCAGATCAACTGGCTCAAACATTCGCTCGATTGGGCGGCGTCTGACGAGATCACCGATGCCAAGGAATACCTGCACTCACTGAAGGTCGACTTGTTCGACCAGGAAATTTTTGTCTTTACGCCCAAGGGCGAGGTCATGGCGCTTCGTGCCGGCTCTACACCGCTCGACTTTGCCTACGCCGTTCACACCGAGGTGGGCAACCACTGCGTCGGCGCTAAGATCAACGGTGCGGTGGCCCCGCTTACGCACGAGATCAAGACGGGCGACCGCGTTGAAATCCTGACCAACAAGAGTTCCAAGCCGTCGCGTGATTGGCTCAAGATCGTCAAGACACCTTCGGCCAAGTCAAAGATCCGCCGCTATTTTGCCGCCGCGACCAAGGACGACGACGCTGCTGCCGGCCGCGATATACTGGCCAAGGACCTGCGTAAGCGCGGGTATGGCATCTCTACGCCACGATCCACGCGTGCGCTCAACGCCGTGGCGGAGCAGTTTAACTACAAGCAGCTCGAGGACCTGTTTGCCGCCGTCGGCGCCGGCAAGGTTGCCCCGCGCGCTGTGGGTAACAAGGTCGAGCAAATCTTGGACCCCAAGCCCGAGGAACAGGTCACCAAGGCCGAGGCTAGCGCCGAGGTCGTGAAACAGCCGGCCCGCGGCTCCAACCGCAAGCCGCAAAAGCGCGGCAAGAGCGCCAGCAACGGCATTATCGTCAAGGGCGAGAGCAACAGCGGACTGCTGGTCCGTCTGGCGCATTGCTGTAATCCGGTGACAGGCGACGATATCGTCGGCTTCATCACGCGCGGCCGTGGCGTTTCGGTGCATCGCGCCAACTGCCCCAACGTCAAGGGCCTTATGGAGCATCCCGAGCGCATGATCGAAGTGGAGTGGGACGGCGCTGCCGACACCCTCTTCCAGGTCGAGATCGTGGTCGAGTGCCTGGACCGCATGGGGCTGCTCAAGGATGTCACCATTGCCATTGGCGATGCGGGCGGCAATATCCTTTCTGCCGCCACGTCGACTAACCGCGAGGGTATTGCAACCTTGCGCTTTATGGTCGAGATCTCGGACGCGAGTGGTCTGGATCCGCTGCTGGCCTCTATCAGCAGCGTTGACTCGGTCTACGACGCGCGCCGCCTGATGCCCGGCGAGGGTGGAGCCCAACTTAAGCGCCGCGTTTAGTCGCGACGAACGTGCCACATTATCGATATTCGCTACACTCGAGGCATCGTTCGATGCCTCGAGTTCTATAGAGAGGAGAGGGACATGAGTGCTGTGTCCTTGGATGTAACTCCCAAGGGATCGGTCGAGATCGAGACGCTCGTAAATGGTCCCATTCAGACCAATAGCTATGCTGTTATTTCGGACAATGAGTGCGTGATTATCGACCCCGCATGGGAAGGCGAGCGCTTGGTAGAGCATATTCGAGTCAAGCATCCCGGCGTACGCATGCTTGGCGCCGTATGCACTCACGGCCATGCCGATCATGTTGGTGGTGTTGCCGGCGTGCGAACCACCGTTGGCGAGGGTTGTCAGTATGAGCTGTGTGCTAAGGATGTGGCGGTGCCGCATGCGAACATCGAGGAACAGCGAGCTATGTGGGGCATTGAGACGCCCGACCCTGGGAAGCCGACGCGCCTGCTCGCCGAGGGCGATACTCTCGAGGTGGGCGATATCTGCCTGCAGGTGATCGAGACACCAGGGCATACGCCGGGCGGAATCGTCTTGTTTGCTGCCACCGAGCAGGGGAACATTGCCTTTGTGGGCGACACACTATTCCCGGGCAGCCACGGCCGCACCGATCTTTCTGGAGGAGACGAAGCGGCGATTCTGCGCTCGCTCTCCAAGCTCGCCCGGCTTCTCCCGCCCGATACCGTTTGCCTAACCGGCCATGGCGATTCGACCACCATGGCACGCGAGCTCATGCAGAACCCTTTCATGCAGGTGTAGCTTTATAGTCAGCTTCTTAAGCACGAGAAGCGTCCAAACGTCAAGCTATTTTTCCCCAACGGGTCAATTTCGTAGGGCAAACGGTCAAAAAAAGTCTGTTTGGACGATATTCGTGAACAAACGAACGTTTATGCTCGGGTACGCCGTGGTAAAATCTCAGGCGTTATCGGAGCAACCTTACAGGAGGTTTCTTTTATGCTCGTCAACGCAGCAGACATGCTCAAGAAGGCCGAGGCCGGCAAGTACGGTCTCGGTGCCTTCAACACCAACAACCTCGAGTGGACCCTGGCTATTCTCCAGGCCGCCGAGGAGGCCAAGTCTCCGCTGATCCTTCAGTGCACCGCTGGTGCCGCTAAGTGGATGGGCGGTTTCAAGGTCTGCGCCGACATGGTCAAGGCTGCCGTCGAGGCCACGGGCGTTACCGTTCCCGTCGCCCTTCACCTCGATCACGGTTCTTACGAGGACTGCTTCAAGTGCATCGAGGCCGGCTTCACGTCCATCATGTATGACGGCTCTCACGAGGAGACCTTCCAGCTTAACCTCGACCGCACCAAGGAGCTCGTTGAGCTTGCCCACTCCAAGGGCATGTCCATCGAGGCCGAGGTCGGCGGCATCGGCGGCACCGAGGACGGCGTGACCTCCAACGGCGAGCTCGCTGACCCTGCTGAGTGCAAGCAGATTGCTGACCTGGGCGTCGACTTCCTCGCCTGCGGCATCGGCAACATCCACGGCGTGTATCCCGCCGACTGGGCTGGCCTTTCCTTCGAGCGTCTGGGCGAGATCAAGGCCCAGACCGGCGACCTGCCCCTCGTTCTGCACGGTGGCACTGGCATCCCCGAGGATCAGATCAAGAAGGCCATCTCCCTGGGCATCTCCAAGATCAACGTCAACACCGACCTGCAGCTCGTCTTCGCCAAGGGCGTCCGCGAGTACATCGAGGCTGGCAAGGATCAGCAGGGCAAGGGCTTTGATCCCCGCAAGCTCCTCAAGCCTGGTCGCGACAACATCGTTGCCCGCACCAAGGAGCTCATGGAGGAGTTTGGCTCCGTCAACAAGGCGTAAGCGTCGCTAAACTTCCCGCCGGAAGCCCCGTCTCCCTACACTGTTTCCTTTGCGCTCACCTGGCTTCGCCAGAAGTCGCGCCAAGGAAACAGTTCCGGGGGACGGGGCTTCCTTCGTTTAACGCCGCAGGGTTACTGGGCTGAATTCTTTTTTTGACTACCGTTCGGCGGTGTTGATGGCTCCCTTGTTGGGGCTTTCTTTTTATCTCGCTACAATGGACTTCAAGCGTTCTAGTGACTTGGAGTTTTGGTATGGCTGTTATTAATGTGTTGCCTTCGGATGGGAAGGTTATTGACGAGGGTCCTGTTGGTTGTTCTGTTGATGTTTGCAATGATGACTTCCGTTTTCTAGATGTTGGCTTGCCACCCGAGATTCTGCGTTTAAAGGACGCGGGGTATCTTTCGCAGGCTATTGAGGCTTGCGACCGCCTACTTGCCCAAGATCCCGATCCCTCGCTTGCTGCCTGCGTTCGTGCCGAGCGGTATCGCATGCTCGAGACGCCGCTTCATTTTTCGGTGTCGCGCGATCGAGCTATTGCGATGATTCGCGAGGAGTGGCCTGAGTTTACCGAGGAGCAGTTTGACGATCTGATTGACCGTAAGCGTATTGACTGGCGCTTTATCGATGGCGAGCTGTTCGTTCTCGACAACTTCCTCGATTCGCTTCGCGTATATCCCAAAGAGGTCCCCGGCATGCGTCCCGATTCTACGGACGGAACAGCACTGCGCGACGAGATGCTCAAGGAGATGGAGTCACAAAACGGATTGGCTCGCGTCATTACGCTTAAAGCGTCCGTGTCTGTCCCCGGCGCTCTAGAGGGGGAGACCGTTCGCGCTTGGCTTCCCGTAGCCGCCACCTGCCGCCAACAGTCTCAGGTCGAGATTCTCGACATGACGCCGGAGGGTGCTGTTGCTCCCGCGAACGCTTCGGCGCGTACCGCCTCGTGGTCTTCTTCGAGTGAGCGCTCATTCTCGGTGACTTATCGTTATCACATCGATGCTGCTTATTGTGATGTCTACGGTGGCACACTTCCGGTTCATCCGCGTATGGACGCGCCTCTGCCC
>CAJMPF010000174.1 GCA_905215195.1 uncultured bacterium
GGTGGGCGACGACCTGTTCGTCACCAACACCGAGCGTCTCAAGAAGGGCATCGAGCTGGGTGCCGCCAACGCGATCCTGGTCAAGGTCAACCAGATCGGCACGCTCACCGAGTCGCTCGAGGCCATCGAGACCGCCAAGGAGGCCGGTTACGCTTGCATCGTGAGCCACCGCTCCGGCGAGACCGAGGACTCCACGATTGCCGACCTGGTCGTGGGCGTCAACGCCGGCCAGATCAAGTCGGGCGCCCCGTGCCGCAGCGACCGTATCGCCAAGTACAACCAGCTCATCCGCATCGAGGACGAGCTCGAGGGCAGCGCGCACTACGCCGGCAAGGCCGCGTTCTACAACATTCGCTAAACAAGTGGCGCTCGGGGGGCGGGGTTGACTCGGCTCCGTTCCACTTCTGATGGCCGCCATTGGGCGCTGGGCCATATGGCTCAGCGCCTTTTTTATGTCGAGCAAAGGCTGTCGAAGGTGGTGCGCGCGCTCGTGCTATAACTAGAATAGTTAGCGCAAACAAACCTCAACCGCACAAGGCGCACATGGATCAGATTTACGACAACAGGTACTATTCCGCCGGTTCGCGTGAGCCGTCGCCTCGCCGTGCGCGCACGGTGCAGCTCGCCGGCGCCGACCGCTCCATACAGCGGCCGACAAGTACCTCGCGCCCCAATGCTCAAGTGGATACTTCGACAGATGGACCAGTGCGCCCGGCACGTTCGTCGCATGCTCAGTGCTCGTCGGCTCAAACGCACGATAGGTCGAGCAGGCCCTCGAACCGTTTTTCGGGCTCGGACTTTATGCGCTACGCCAATGACAATGCGGCGGTCAAGGCGATCTATGACTTTACGCATGGCTCTCTGCGCCCGCTGTTTATCGGCATTGTCGTGGCGCTGGCGCTCGTGAGCCTGTATTTTCCCGTACGCGATCTGTACGTGGCTAAGCGCTCGAGCGACATCTTGGCCAAGCAGGTCGAGATTCGTCAGCAATACAATGATGAGATGAAAAAAGACACTGATAAGTGGTTCTCGGAAGAGGGCATTAAGGATTCGGCACGGGGCCTGGGCATGGCGATGCCCGGCGAGAAGAGGATTGAAGTGCTGGGCCTGGACGGCGATTCGGATTCGTCGTCGAGCAAAAAGTCCTCAAACGCCAAGAATGCCAGCGAAGTGGCCAAAGAGATCGAAGAGGTCGGCAAGGACGCACCGTGGTACATCAAGACGCTCGATATGCTGTTTGGATTTAACGGCGTCGAGGGCCAGACGGTCGCGTCCAGCGGCGAGTAGGCGAGTAGCGCCCGGAGGGGAGCCCGCAATGGCAGATTGCAAACGATATAAGGTGGCCGCGATCGACCTGGGAACGGTGTCGTCGCGACTGGTGCTGGCGCAGGTCGAGGACGGGGCGATCGTGGAATCGTCCAAGCATACCGAGATTACCGATCTGGGCGAGGGCGTCGACGCGACGGGCCGCTTTTGCGAGGCGGCTGTCGAGCGTGTGCTCGCTGCGTGTCGCATGTTTGTGGACGAGGCCCGTGCCTTTGGGGCCGCGTGCATCTGCACCACGTGCACGAGCGCCGCGCGCGATGCGTCCAATGCCGCGCTGCTGCTGGACGGCTTGCGCGATCTGGGGCTTGAGCCACAGGTGATTCCGGGAGAGGTTGAGGCGCGCCTGACATTTTTTGGCGTGGCGCACGACTTTGCCGGTGAACGCATTATCGTCGCCGATTCGGGCGGCGGCTCTACGGAGCTCGCGACGGGCGTGTACGCGCCGGAGCGCGGGGTCTTTGCGCTGGAGGGAACGCGTTCGCTGGACATCGGTTGCCGTCGCGTGACGGAGCGCTTTTTCTCGGCGTTGCCGCCCGCGGACGACGAGCTCGCGGTTGCCGCCGCGTGGGCGGGCGAGCAGTTCTCCGCCTATTTTGAGGGCCTGCCGAGCAATTTTGAGCGTGCAGAGCGCCTGGTCGCGGTGGGCGGTACCGTCACCACGCTCGTGGCGCTGGTCCACGAGCTGGAGCCGTACGACTCGAGCTTTGTGCACCTGCGCGAGCTTTCGCTGGATCAGGTTTCGGCCGCTATCGAGCGCATGTCTGCGTTGGATGCGGACGGCATCGCCGCTCTACCGGGTGTACAGCCCAAACGCGCGGGCGTGATCTTGGCTGGTGCCGTGGTAATCCGCGAGCTTATGCGAGCCGGCGGCTACAAGACGCTCACTGTAAGCGAGAACAGCCTACTCGCCGGCATGGCCGCCACCATCAACGAGGCTCTCGACGGTGCGACCCCCACCATCTCCTGGACCCCAGAGCTCAGCACCCTCTAAATAAGTTGCGGTGAAATACGGACTAAAATCGCCCTTTCGGGCACCAAACAGTCCCTATTCCACCGCAACTCAACAGCCGGCACCTGGGGACGTTCCTTTTCTGCCAGCACCTGGGGACAGCCCTTGCGGGGCGTCCCCACAGCGCCTATGCCAGCTTGTCGATCTGCCCAATCTCCCAAAGCGGAATATTGATGAGCATGCCCTCGTCTCTATATGCCGCCAGGGAGCTCCTCACGCAACGCTCGAGTTTGAATTTTTCGCAGGCTATTTTCAGACTCTTCGCTTTAAGGTTCTCTGCCGCCTTGACCTCAAGCGGAAGCACGGTTCCCGCATGGTCGATGGCAAAGTCGGTTTCGGCATTGCCAGAGGTAGAGGACCAATACGCGGGAGTTTTGTCCTGGAGCAAAAGCTCCTGCGCGACGTATTGTTCGGTCAGCGAACCTTTGAACTCGGTAAAAACAGCGGATCCGTTAAGAACGATGGCCGGAGAGAGACCGGAGAGCGCTCCGAGGATACCGGTGTCGATGCAGAACAGTTTGAAGCCCGAGAGGTCTTCGTAGCTCGAGAGCGGCGCCTTTAGAGCGGAAACACGTGGCACCTTATGAACGATTCCGTAGTCCGTGAGCCACTGGAGGCTTTCCTCGAAATCGCGTGCGCGCGCTCCGGGACGAAGGGCGCCATAGACAAACTTCTTGTTCTCCTTTGCAAGCTGGTCGGGAAGGGATTTCCAAACCAACCTCATGCGCTCGACGATGCGGGCGGGTGCATGTTTGCCAAAATCGGATTCGTAAGCCTCGATGATTTGCTGTTGAAGCCTTCGGGCTTCGATGAAGTCGCGTGTCTCGGCGAAAGTGGAGACAACTTCGGGCATACCGCCGACAACAAGGTATTCCTTGAGCAAGTGCTCGAGCTTTTCGGTAACGTTTGCTAGAAGGTTCATGTCTGCGGCAAGGATGGCGTCGGCGAGCGGGTTGCCGTCGACGGCACGAACGAACTCAGCAAACCCCATGGGACGCATGGTGAGCTGGTCGATTTTGCCGACGGGAAATGACTCGTTTTCGCGTCGGAGCGCGAGGCCCATATAGGAACCGGCTGCTACGATGTGGTATTCGGGTGCAAGCTCGTTGAAGTACTTGAGCGAGGTGATCCCGCGTGGCGCCTCTTGGATCTCGTCGAAGATGATGAGCGTGTCTTCCGGCGTTACGGTTTGGCCACGTAGGAGTTCTATCTGGGAGATGATGCGCTTGGGGTCGAGGTTCCCATCGAACAGCGAGCGCGTGCTCGGCTCGAGCATAAAGTCAAAACGAATGACGTTTCGATACTGCTGGCTTGCGAATTCGTTAAGAAGCCAAGTCTTTCCTGTCTGGCGGGCTCCCTTAAGCAAGAGAGGTTTGCGATTCGCCCTTGATTTCCAAGCGATAAGTTCACTCATAAGCTGTCGCTGCATATTGCCTCCCAACCCTCTCGGCTAGTATAAGGCCATTTGGGAGTTTCCATCGGAAAATGTGGGAGACAACCACGTCTTTCCATCGGAAAATGTGGGAGACAACCACGTTTTTCCATCGGAAAATGTGGGAACACCAACCTAAGTCGCGGTGGAATAGTTCCTAAATGGGCTGGTAAACTGCCAAAACAGGAACTATTCCACCGCAACTTAGAGCCCCGCCGGCGTGTAAAAGAAACGAGCCCGCATCCCTTGGGGACACGGGCTCGAAAGCTCCATATGGTAGGGGCGGTGGGACATCCGCGCATTTGCTGCGCAAATTCGCACCGGCTTCGGCCGCCTGCCGGCGCCCTCGTCGGCTCGCTGCGGACGCTGCGCGTCCGCCTGGTGCTCGCCCCCTCGCGGGTTCGAGTCCCACCGGCGTCCAAAAGAAACGAGGGCTTATAGGACAAAATGTGTGTCCCGATAGAACATCCGTTTCCATCCATTAATCAAGCCAGAACGGGTACGGGTCCCTGTGGTGGAGGTCCTCCCACACGGCCCTGTCGC
>CAJMPF010000175.1 GCA_905215195.1 uncultured bacterium
GAGCCGCAGATGCTATGGACGAGGACGAGGCTTGGTCCATGATCGACAGTATGCTCGACGACGATTCGCCAGTGAGCTGCGACCCTGCACACTCGCGCGACGTCTATCAAGTCGCCATCGACGAGCTCACCAACGGCGGGCAGACCGGCTCCTTCAATCGCGACGACATCGCCGCCGCGGCACGCGCCGTGTCTGGCTCCCAGGCCGCCCCTGCGGGCAGCACGGCGGGTTTCGTGGCACTCGTCGCCAACGCGGCAGCCAATAACGCCTACAGCGCTATCTCGGCGGACGCGAACGCTTCTGCCGACAATTCGTACGTTGATGAAGCCATGGCCGCGGACGAGGAGGCCGTTGCCGCCCGCCGTGCCGCCGAGAGCTCGCTTTGGGGCGCTCCTGCCCAGCAGCAGGCGGCTGAGGCTGCGCCGTACAATGCAAACCTCGCCAGCATGCCTATCATCTCCGGTGCCGCGGACATCGATCTCGATGACCTCGATGAGCCTGCAGCCATCACCGCATCGATTGATGCCCAAGATCGCATCGACACCGGCGACCTTCCGGATGCCTCGCTCGAGGTTGATGTCCCCATGGCTGATTACTCGGGCCACGAGGACATGTGGGCCGCCGCCACCGCGATTCTGGATGAGATTGACGAGCCTGCTCCTGTTGCAGCCCCCGCTCCCGTCGCTGCCCCTCAGCCTGCTGCCCCCGCCTATGTCGGCCGTCACAGCGCTGTTTTCCCCGAGGATACTGCCCGTATCTCACGCGAGGGCATCGAGCGGGCCGAGGCTATTGCCGCCGGCATTATGGAAAATCGTCGTCACGAGCGCGTCAATCAGATCCTCGAGGAAGAGATCGAGCGCCTGCAGTCCTCTACCGCCAAGCGTACGGGCCGTGCCTATCTGAGCGTTATCGAGGGCGGTACCGCCAGCTTCGCGCCGCTCCGCGCGGAGGCATAACTTCTGCATGGTTAAGATCAATCGAAAATGGGCGGTTGTAACCTGCCTGATGGCGCTCTTGATCTGGGGTAATTCGCTGGTTCCCGGCTCGGGGTCGGGCTCGCTGAGCCTGACGGTCATGGAAGCTATCCGCGGTTTCCTGCACGGCGTGGGACTTCCATATGAATGGGTGACCAACTTTGTTGTTCGCAAGTGCGCACATTTTACCGAGTATATGGTGCTCGGCATCTTGGCAACGCACGCCTTTGATTTTGAGGGCCGGCGCACCTTTGACGTGCTGCTGCCCACGGCGGTGTTCCTGCTGCTGATTCCCTCGATCGACGAAACGATTCAGCTCTTTGTGCCGGGACGCGCCGGCATGATCACCGATGTGATGATCGACTGCTGTGGAGCGGCAACGGGCGTTGTGCTCCGATATCTACTACGATCGCTCATATGTGCCAAAAAGGCCGCCTAGGACGTATGCTTGGTGCTAGGCGGCCTTTTTTATTAGAGGGCTTATATAGGGCGTGGTGGCGTCGTTCCGTAGGTTGGATTTGCCGGGCGCGCCACGCCCTGTGGGTGCGTCTGTTACTGAAGCGCCTGCGCGCCCAGGGCCAGGCAGCCCATGATGCCCTGCTTGCCCTCAAGGCTGTTGTTGACAATATAGGTATCGATGTCGTTGACCTCGGGCGTGACGATATAACCGTTGAGCATCTCGGCGCACTTCTTGCGCGCGAGCGGCACGATGGGGGTGTGGTCGGCCACGCCGCCACCGATGATGATCTTTTGCGGCGCGTAGCACAGCGTGTAGGTCATGAGCGCCTGTGCCAGATAGCCTGCGAGCAGGTCCATGGCCTCCGGGTCATCGGCCATGTCTCCGGCGCTCTTGCCATCCCAGCGCTTTTTAACGCCGGGGCCGGCGATGAGACCCTCGAGGCAATTGTCGTGGAAGGGGCAGGCGCTGTGCTCGCCAATGGTGTCGCGCGGGTCGCGCGTGACCAGGATGTGGCCGGCCTCGGGATGCATCATGCCGTGTACGAGCTTACCGCCCGAGAGCACGCCGGCGCCCACGCCGGTGCCGATGGTCAGATACACAACGTCAGTGAGGCCCTGGGCGCAACCAAAGGTGACCTCGCCCAGGCAGGCGACGTTGACGTCGGTGTCGTAGCCGCAGGGGATATTGAGCTCGTTTTGGATAGTGCCCAGCAGGTCAAAGTAGCGCCATGCCGTTTTGGGCGTCTCCAGGATCTTGCCGTATTGGGGCGAGGCAGGGTTGACTGCGGTGGGGCCAAAGGCGCCGATGCCCAGCGCGGCGATGCCCTTGTCGGCAAACCATGCATTGACGGCCTCAACGGTCTCCTGCGGGGTCGTGGTCGCGATCTGCTCACGCTCCAGGACCGTACCGTCTGCATAGCCCGTGGCGCAGACCATCTTGGTGCCGCCGGCCTCGAGCGCTCCGATAAGCTGCTGTTCTGCCATAGTATTCCTCTCTCTGGGACGAGTTGCTCCGTGACTAAAGTATAGGGCTCTAAACCATTTAAGAAAGCGCTATAAAAAGAAGCCTCGCAACGTGGCGGGCGGTGCGGGGCTTCTTTGGTTGCTTTAGTTGCCGGGCCGTCCTTACCCGCGCGGCTTGATTTTATCACGTAGCGACTTGAGGTTCTCCAGTGCCGCGTTAAGCGTCTCGTCCCGCTTGGCAAAGTGGAAACGAATCAGATGGTTGACGGGCTCGCGGAAGAAGCTCGAGCCGGGCACGGCGCCCACACCCACTATAGACGCGAGGTCCTCGCAGAATTCGAGGTCGCTGTCATAGCCAAACTCCGAGATATCCATCATGACGTAGTAGGCGCCCTGCGGCACGTTATGCTCAAGACCGATGCTATCGAGCCCCTGGCAGAACAGGTCGCGTTTGGCGGTGTAGAGGCCGAGGACCTCATCGTAATAGCTGTCGTCGAAGTTGAGGGCGGTGACAACGGCTTCCTGCAGGGGAGCGGCGGCACCCACGGTGAGAAAGTCGTGGACCTTCTTGATACGCTCGGTGATCTGGGACGGAGCGATGGTGTAGCCCAAGCGCCAACCGGTGATGGAGTACGTCTTAGACAGCGAGCTGCAGCTGATGGTTCGCTCGAACATGCCGGGCAGCGTGGCCATATAGACGTGCTCGTGGGGCGCGTAGACGATGTGCTCGTATACCTCGTCGGTAATGCAGTAGGCGTCGTACTTTTTGCAGAGGTCGGCGATGAAGGTGAGCTCCTCGCGCGTAAAGACCTTGCCGCAAGGGTTGGAAGGGTTGCACAGGACGATGGCCTTGGGGTCGTTGTCGCGGAAGGCCGCCTCGAGCGTCTCGCGGTCAAAGTCGAATGTGGGCGGGTTGAGCGGCACATAGATGGGCTCGGCACCCGAGAGAATGGTGTCAGCGCCGTAGTTCTCGTAGAACGGCGAGAAGATGACGACCTTGTCTCCGTGGTTCGTAACCGTCATCATGGCGGCCATCATGGCCTCGGTGGAGCCGCAGGTGACTACGATATTCTCGTTGGGGTTCACCGGCATGCCCATAAAGTGCTCCTGCTTTGCTGCGAGCGCCTCGCGCATGGCCTGGGAGCCCCAGGTGATGGAGTACTGGTGATAGAGCGGCTTGGGGTCGCTGGCGATGGCGCTGAGGCCATCGAGCAGCTGCGCTGGGGGATCGAAGTCAGGGAAGCCCTGCGAGAGATTGACAGCGCCATACTTATTGGAGATGCGTGTCATGCGGCGGATGACCGAATCGGTAAATCTTGCCGTGCGGTTGGAGAGTTCTTTCATGACGGTCCTTTCGAGGATTTGCAGTGGGGCAAGTTTACTCCTATGAAAAGGGTGGGAATTGCTCGAAACGAGCTCGAAAAACTCTTTTCAAAATTCTTGAAAATTGGGGCTTGCATCGCGTGGCGTTCCTTGCAATAATAGTCGAGCGCGAAGCGCACAGGACACGGTGGGTGTAGCTCAGTTGGCTAGAGCGACGGGTTGTGGTCCCGTAGGTCGAGGGTTCGAGTCCCTTTACCCACCCCAGTTCTTGCTTCGTGTTGATATCGGGTCGTTAGCTCAGTTGGTAGAGCAGGGGACTCTTAATCCCAAGGTCCAGGGTTCGAACCCCTGACGGCCCACCACACGATATCTCCTCTAAAGTCCGCCACAACGGACTTTAGCTTTGGGTCGTTAGCTCAGTTGGTAGAGCAGGGGACTCTTAATCCCAAGGTCCAGGGTTCGAACCCCTGACGGCCCACCACACGATATCTCCTCTAAAGTCCGCCACAACGGACTTTAGCTTTGGGTCGTTAGCTCAGTTGGTAGAGCAGGGGACTCTTAATCCCAAGGTCCAGGGTT
>CAJMPF010000176.1 GCA_905215195.1 uncultured bacterium
GATCCTAAGGTCTTCCTGATGGACGAGCCGCTGTCCAACCTGGACGCCAAGCTGCGTAACCAGATGCGTGCCGAGCTCATCAAGCTGCGTCACGAGATCAAGGGCACGTTCATTTATGTTACTCACGACCAGACCGAGGCTATGACCCTCGGTGACCGTATCGTGGTCATGAAGGACGGCGTTGTCCAGCAGATCGCCACGCCGCAGGAGGTCTTCAACCATCCCGCGAACATCTTCGTCGCCGGCTTCATCGGCGTGCCGCAGATGAACTTCTTCGATGCCCAGCTGGTGCGCTCGGGCAACGGCTTTACCGTCAAGACCGAGGATATGAACGTGGCGCTCGCCCCCGAGACTTGCGTTCAGCTTGCCCTCAACTGGGACGGCGGCGACGTGAAGGAGATCACGGCCGGCGTGCGTCCCGAGCAGATCCTGCTTGCCGACAAGGGCGAGGAGGGCGCGCTCCAGGGTACCGTCGAGGTGACCGAGCTCATGGGCTCGACCGAGCATGTCCACGTGACCGCTCCCGACGGCCAGTTTGTCCTGATTATCCCCGTCGTCGACCTCGAGGCCAAGGGCGCGCTCAAGGCTGGCGACACCATCTGGTTCAAGTTCGAGAAGAACGCGACCCATCTCTTCGATAAGGTGTCTGGCAAGAACCTTATCTAGGCCCGGTGCATCCAGGCCCTCCCTTTGGGCGACTGCGGTATTGCCATCCTTTTGCCGCGGTCACATATAAGGCTCCCCTCCCGTCCACTGGGCGAGAGGGGAGCCTTTCTTTGTGTTGGGGCTGTCTGACCGGTCGTTTGTCTCGATCTGTAACGGGTGAGGCTGATTTCGGACGTTAGATGTTACAGATCGAGACGGTTCCGCTGAGCTAACCATTTCATCTAAATCTGTAACACCAAAGGTGAATTTCAGCTGCTAGATGTTACAGATCGAGATAAACCCAAGGGGAGGGGCCGGTATGTCTCAATCTGTAACAGCTGGGACCGTTTTTACCGAGTAGTTGTTACAGATCGAGATTGTTTGGCCGAGTTGGGTCGCAGGGTAACGTGCGGGCACAAAAAACGGAGCCGTGTTGCCACGACTCCGTTTCTCAAGAGGATGGGTAAGGGAAGCGAAATTAGCTCAGGTGCCAAATCTCGTCGTTGTACTGGGAGATCGTGCGGTCAGACGAGAAGGTGCCGGCGTTGGCGATATTGATGAGCGTCTTGCGCATCCAGGCGTCCTGGTCCTCGTAGTCGGCCAACACGCGCTCCTTGGTCTGGATGTACTCCTCGATGTCGAGCAGGGCCATAAACCAGTCCTTGCCCTTAATGTCATCGTGCAGGCGCTGCAGGCGCTCGGCGTTGCCGGTCGCCATAAAGGCCGGGTTGGTGATGAAGTCCACCAGCAGTTTAATGCCGGGCTTGCGGTAGAGCACACCGGCGTCATAGGTGCCGTCGGCATAGAGCTGCTCGACCTGTTTGGACGAGGCACCAAAGGTATAGATATTCTCGTCGCCCACGAGCTCGGCAATCTCCACGTTGGCGCCGTCAAGCGTGCACAGGGTTAGGGCGCCGTTGAGCATGAACTTCATGTTGGAGGTGCCGCTCGCCTCCTTGGAGGCCAGGCTGATCTGCTCGGAGATATCAGCGGCGGGGATCACGCGCTCGGCGGCGGTGACGTTGTAGTTCTCGATCATGACAACCTGCAGGTAGGGAGCCACGTCGGGGTCGTTTGCAATCCACTGCGACAGCGTCAGAATCAGATGGATGATGTCCTGCGCGATAGTGTAGGCAGGTGCCGCCTTGCCGCCAAAGATGATGGTGACGGGGTGCTTAGGTCTGTTGCCGTTCTTGATATCGAGGTACTTCCAGATGATGTAGAGCGCGAGCATCTGCTGACGCTTGTACTCGTGGATGCGCTTGACCTGGACGTCGATGATGGCGTTGGAGGGAATGGTCACGCCCTGCTCGAGCGCCATGAACTGGCGCATGATGGCCTTGGCCTCGACCTTGGTGGCGGCCAGGCGCTCAAGAACGTCCTTGTCGTCGGCGAACTTGGCGAGTTTGCTCAGATCGCCGGTGCTGCGCCAGTCGGTGCCGATCACATCGTCGAGCAGGCTGGCGAGCGCGGGGTTGGCCCCATGGATCCAGCGGCGGAAGGTGATGCCGTTGGTCTTGTTGGAGAACTTCTTGGGATAGATCTCGTAGAACGGATGAAGCTCGGTGTCCTCCAGGATCTTGGTGTGGAGGGCGGCTACGCCGTTGATGGAGAAGCCAAAGTGGATGTCCATGTGGGCCATGTGGACGGTGTCGTGCTCGTCGATGATGGCGACGCGCGGGTCATCGTGCTCGGCCTTCGCGATCTCATCGAGCTTGACGATAATGTCGGCGATGGCAGGGGAGACCTTCTGCAGGCTGGCGAGCGGCCACTTCTCGAGCGCCTCGGCAAGAATCGTGTGGTTAGTGTAGGCGACCATGGAGCGTACGATGGTCACGGCCTCGTCAAACTCGATGCCATGCTCGGTGGTGAGCAAGCGAATGAGCTCGGGGATGACCATGGTGGGGTGCGTGTCGTTAATCTGGACCACGGCGTAGTCGGCCAGATCGTGCAGGTTGCTGCCGCGCTCGATGGCCTCGTCGATCAGGAGCTGGGCGGCGTTGCTTACCATGAAGTATTCCTGGTAGATGCGAAGTAGGCGGCCCTGCTCGTCGGAATCGTCGGGGTAGAGGAACAAGGTGAGGTTCTTGGCGATCTCGGTCTTGTCGAAGTCGATGGAGCTGCCGGGGACCAGGCCGTCGTCGACGCTCGCCAGGTCGAACAGGCGCAGGCGGTTCTTGTTGGGCTGGCCGTAACCGGGCACATCGATGTTGACGAGCTTGGAGGTAACGGCAAAATCGCCGAACTCGACGGTGTAGGAGCGGTCATCGTCGACCAGGATGTCCTGCTCACCGAGCCACTCGTCGGGGACGGCCTTCTGCTGGTTGTCGACAAAGCGCTGACGGAACAGACCGTAGTGATAGTTGAGGCCCACGCCATCGCCGGTCAAGCCCAGCGTGGCGATGGAATCCAGGAAGCACGCGGCCAGGCGGCCCAGGCCGCCGTTGCCGAGCGACGGCTCGACCTCGAACTCCTCGATCTTGTTGAGGTCGTGGCCTGCGGCGGTGAGCTGGTCCTTAACCTCGTCGTAGATGCCGAGGTCGATCATGTTGTTGATGAGCAGCTTGCCGATCAAAAATTCGGCGGAAATGTAATAGAGCTTTTTCTTGCCGTTGTTGAGCGGGCAGGCGGCGGAGCGCTCCTGCACGAGTTTGACCAGCAGCTTGTAAATGCGACGGTCGTCGAGCTGCTCGAGCGAGGTGCCAAAAGACTGCTCGGCGAGTTCCATGAGGTTAATTTGGGGCATGTTTTCTCCTGTGATGGGTTGTTTCATGTCTGCAATTCATAAGAAGCCCGCGCGAGGGGATTGGGGTGGCCTCGCACGAGAAAAGCAAGCGCGTCCGCACGGTGGGGAGGGGTTGGGCGCGGTAGCTCCTATTGAGGAAGCTCGATTTCGGCTTCCGACGGGATGCGGAAGTAGGTCTCGGTCCAGTCGGTGAGTTTGTGCTCGAGCTCGCGGGTGATGGCGCCGTCGAGCATGCGCCAGGTCCAGTTGCCGCCCAGCGTGGCAGGGGTGTTGATGCGCGCCTCGTTGCCCAAGTTGAGCAGGTCCTGCATGGTGTAGATGCACGTGTCGCTCACGCTGGCGGCGATGGTGCGGTTGAGTGCATCTGCCATGGGTTCGCCGGCCTGCTGATGGGTGTACAGGGCTGCCTGCTCGCGCTGACGGGGGGTGGCCGTTCCCTCAAACCAACCGCGCGCCGTCTCGTTGTCGTGGGTGCCCACATAGGCGACGGTGTTGGCGATGTAGTTATGCGGCAGGTAGTACGAGTTGGTGCCCTCAAAGGCAAACTGCAGGATCTTCATGCCGGGGAAGCCCGAGTTGTCGCGCATGTCGATGACGCCGGGGGTGAGGAAGCCCAGGTCCTCGGCGATGATGGGCAGCGTGCCGAGCTTTTCCTCGAGCGTCTTGAAGAACTTGAGGCCGGGACCCTGCGTCCACGAACCGTAGGACGAATCGGGCGAGGAGAACGGCACCTCCCAATAGGCCTCGAAGCCGCGGAAGTGATCCAGGCGGATGACGTCGTACATGTCGAGGGCGGCGCGAATGCGGCCCTCCCACCAGGAGAAGCCGTCGGACTCCATGGCGCCCCAGTCGTAGATGGGGTTGCCCCAGTACTGGCCGGTGGCGTTGAACCCATCGGG
>CAJMPF010000177.1 GCA_905215195.1 uncultured bacterium
AGTATGAAGAAAATAAGAAAGTGTCAAAAAAGGCAGCGGTTTCTCTTCCGCTGCCTTTCTGTCATACTAATGAAATTTTCATCAAAACTGCATCTCATACAAATGCGCATAAATCCCGCCTTTCGCGAGCAGTTCCTTATGTGTGCCTTCCTCCGCAATTCCATTCTCCGTCAGCACCAGAATCCGCTTTGCATTCCGGATTGTGGACAGCCGGTGCGCAATCACGAAGGTTGTCCTGTCTTTCGCCAGAAGTTCCAAAGATTTCTGGACGACTTTTTCGCTTTCGTTGTCGAGCGCTGAGGTTGCCTCGTCGAAAATCAGAATCGGCGGGTTTTTGAGGAATACGCGGGCGATGGAAAGCCGTTGTTTCTGGCCACCGGAAAGTTTTACGCCGCGCTGGCCGATATCGGTGTCGTAGCCGTCCGCCAGCTCCATGATAAATTCATGTGCATTGGCCGCTTTCGCTGCGCGGATGACCTCCTCGTCGGTCGCATCCGGTCTGCCATAGCGGATGTTGTCGATGATCGGTCCCGCAAACAGATACACATCCTGCTGCACCACACCAATGGCCTGCCGCAGGCTGTGCAACTGCACATGCTGCACAATACCGATCTCATCGCGCAGATCCTTTAACTTCACATCGCGGATGTCCTTTCCATCCAGCAGAATTCGTCCTTCCGTCACATCGTAAAAACGCGGAATCAGCGAGCAAAGCGTCGTCTTTCCGGCGCCGGAGCTGCCGACCAGTGCCACATAGTCGCCGGCCGGGACATGCAGATTCACATTGCTTAACACGTTTTCCTTCGACTCCTCATAGTGGAACGAAACGTTTTCAAAGGTTACTTCTCCCTGCACATTCTTCAGTGGCAGTGCATCCGGCTTGTCCTGGATATCCGGCGCGGTCGAGAGCACCTCGTCCATACGTTTAAAGCCGGCGATAGCCTTCTGATACGTTTCGGCCGAATTGACGAGCGTCTCGAGCGGCGTGCAGAACAGCGAAATATAGAGTGCGAAGGTCGCCATATCGACCGCCTGTAGCTGTCCCTGGGCGACCAGCCATCCGCCCAGCAGCACTACGATCACATAGAGCACACCCGAGAGCAGGCCATACGTCGCGGTATAGACGCCCATGGCGTGATACATGTTCTCCTTGGACAAAAGGTAGCGGTCGTTAGAGGCACGGAACTTGGCACGCTCGGTCTCCTCGTTGGCAAAGCTCTTGACCACGCGCATGCCCGCCAGAGAATCCTGCAGCTGTGCATTAATGCCGCTGATCTTCTTGCGGTTGTCGCTAAAGACCTCGCGCATGCGCATATTCTGCCAAAACATGATGACCGCAAACGCCGCCGTCACCACGACCATGGCGAGCGCCAGCACCGGGGCGATGGTAAAGAGGATCACAAACGAGCCGATAATCTCGATGCCGCAGATGATGATCCACTCGGGCACGTGGTGCGCCGCCTCGCAGATATCGAACAGGTCGTTGACCACGCGGCTCATCATGTCGCCCGAGCTGTTACGGTCGAAGTATGCAAAGCTAAAGCGCTCATACTGGTCGAACAGGTCCTCGCGCATCTTGGACTCCATACGCGCGCCCATCACGTGACCCCAATAGCTCACAAAATAGCGGCAGGCGCAGCGGACGGCATACATCAGCACCAAGCCCACCGCGATCATGCCGAGCGCCTGCATAATGGCAGCCTGACCCTGAGTAAACAGCCCACCGGTCAAATTGCGCAGGATAATAGGGAACGCCAGGTCAATGGCGGCAAGCACCAGAGCACAAACAGTATCAGCAACAAAAAGCCCCATCTGGGGCTCGTAGTAAGAAAGAAACCTCTTCAGCATGTGATCCTCAAAGAAATATCAGCAACGTAAGGCCCTGGGACAAAGCAATCAGTAGTACTTGTCCCAGGGCTATCCCCACTCGTTAAAGCTCCGTGCCCCCAAGGCGGTGCGCGATGCTGTCGCAGGCAAGCGCGCCTACGACGGTCTTGGCGTCTTCGATCTTGCCGTCGAGCACGGCGTCGATCAGCTCGTGCAGCGGCACCAGGTCCACGTTGACAAACTCGTCATCATCGGGGTTGGGCGCATCAAACTCGAGCTTGGTAGCCAAGTAGATGTGGATGATCTCATCGCAAAAACCGCAGGACGTGACAATCGACGTCAAAAAGCGAATACGACCAGCCCTAAAGCCCGTCTCCTCATGCAGTTCGCGCTTGGCGCAATCGAGCGGGTCCTCGCCCGGGTCGAGCTTGCCGGCGGGAATCTCGACCGTCACGCGGTCGATGGCAGTGCGATACTGACGTACCAGCACGATCTTGCCGTTCTCGGTCAGTGCCACAACGGCCGCCGCACCCGGATGGCGAACGATATCGCGGGCGCTGCGGTGACCGTTGGGCAGCTCAACCTCAAGACGGTGGACGTCGAGGATCTTGCCCTTCCAGGCGCACTCCTCCGAAAGAATCTTCTCGTGCAGCTCGGCATCGTGCGGGTCGTCGTCGCCCAGCACCAGCGCCGGCTCGTCAGCGACCTCGCCACCAGGCTCGCCCTCGGCGTGCCCATACATGCGGCCGTTCTCTTCGACGATCTGCGCGTCCACGAGCTCTTCGTTCTTCTCGTCCATCCGTCTCATTCCTCTCGGATTTTAGGCATCCCAGGCGTCGCGGCCGCGCAGCGCGCGCAGGCCGATGTCGTGACGTAGGGTCTTGCCCTCAAAATCAATCTTCTCGCAGGCCTCGTAGGCAAGGTTACGAGCGTTCTCGAACGTGTCGCCCAGAGCGGTCACGGCAAGCACGCGGCCACCATTGGTCACGAGCTGGCCGTCCACCACGGCAGTGCCCGCGTGGTACACGGTCACGTTCTCCATGGCCTCGGCATCCTCAATACCGGTGATGACCTTGCCCTTCTCGTAGCTGCCGGGATAGCCCGCGCTCGTCAGGACAACGGCCACGGCCCACTCGTCACGCCAGTCGAGCTCAATCTGATCGAGCTCGCAGTTGGCACAAGCCAGCATGACCTCGACCAGGTCGTTCTTAAGGCGCGGCAGCACGACCTGCGTCTCGGGGTCGCCAAAGCGGGCATTGAACTCCAGCACCTTGGGGCCGGCAGGCGTGAGCATAAAGCCGCCGTACAGGCAGCCGCGGTAGTCGATACCCTCGGCAGCGAGCTCGGCCACGGTCTGCTCCATGACCGCCACCATGGTGGCGTGCTCCTCGTCAGTCACGATGGGCACCGGGCTGTAGACACCCATGCCGCCGGTGTTGGGGCCCTTGTCGCCCTCGAGCGCGCGCTTGTGGTCCTGCGAGGTGGCCATGGGGCGCACGGTCTTGCCGTCGGTAAAGGCCAGCAGCGAGCACTCGGGACCAACGAGCATCTCCTCGATAACCACGGTGCTGCCGGCATCGCCAAAGGCGCCGCCAAAGCACTCGCGCACGGCCTCCTCAGCCTGCTCAAGTTCGGTCGCCACGATAACGCCCTTGCCCGCGGCAAGGCCGTCGGCCTTCACGACCAGCGGGGCGCCCTGCTCGCGCACGTAGGCGAGAGCCGAAGCCTCGGCGGTAAATGAGCCATAGGCTGCCGTCGGGATACCGGCGCGCTCCATGAGCTGCTTGGAGAACAGTTTGGAGCCCTCCATCTGAGCGCCCTCGGCACCCGGGCCAAAGCACGGAATGCCCGCCGCGCGGACGGCGTCGGCAACGCCCGCCACGAGCGGAGCCTCGGGGCCAATTACCACGAGTCCGCATCCGTGGCTCTGCGCAAACGCCGCCACGGCCGCAGGATCGCAGTCGTCGAGAACAACGTTCTCGCCGCAGCTCGCGGTGCCGCCGTTACCCGGCGCGATGTAGAGCTTGCCGGCGCGCGGTGATGCTGCGAGCTTAGCTGCCAAAGCATGCTCACGGCCGCCGCTGCCCAACAACAGGATGTCGATGGTTTGAGTGTCCGCCTTCAAGGGTGCCTCCTCTATGGATGAACGGCCCGCTCCGCGCGAGCCCTTTGCAAGCAAATATACCCCTCGGCCGCCCGTCCGGGCTGCAAAGGGGTATATCGCAATAACCAAATAGTCCCGATTACTTCCAGAATCGGTTGATGATCTGCTCGCGACCAGCGCCAACGCCAATGAACGTCACGCGGGTGTGTGCCAGATCCTCGATAAACGCCACGTAGTCCTGAGCCTCCTGCGGCAGCTCCTCAAAGCTGCGGCA
>CAJMPF010000178.1 GCA_905215195.1 uncultured bacterium
CACGTCGATACCGTCGAGCGAAATGCTGCCGCCCGTGACGTCGTACAGGCGCGGAATCAACTGCACGAGCGTGGACTTGCCCGAGCCCGTGGAGCCAATGATGCCGAGCATCTGACCGGCATGCGTGGTGAAGTTCACGCCGCTAATGACGTCGGCGCGGGCATCGGGGTACTGGAAGCTCACGTCGCGGAAGGTGAGCTCACCGCGCGGCGAGCTAGCCGCGGGCAGTTTGGGCGAGGCGGGGTCGTTGATGCTCGTGGGGCAGGTGATGACCTCATCTACGCGCTCGGCTGCGACCTCGGCACGGGGCAGGATGACCGAAACCATGGTGAGGATCATAAACGCCATGACGATCTGCATGGTGTAGGAGATAAACGCCATCATGTTGCCGACCTGCATCACGCCGTCGGACACGCCCTGCGCGCCAAACCAGACGATAAGCACGGTGATGCAGTTCATGACGAGCATCATGAGCGGCATCATAAAGCTCATGGCTCGGTTGGTGTAGAGCTGCGTGGTCATCAGGTCGAGCGACGCCTTGTCAAAACGTTCGAGCTCATGTTCCTCGCGGTTGAACGAGCGGATGGGCATAAGGCCGTCGAGCAGCTCGCGGGCGGTAAGGTTCACGCGGTCAACAAAGCTTTGCATCTTTTTGAACTTGGGCATGGTGAGGCCCATAAGCACGCCGACGACGGCCGAGACCGCGATGATGGCAACGGCGATGGTCCACTCCAGGCCGGTGTGGTTAGCCAGGACACGCATGACAGCGACGATGCCCATGACGGGGGCCATCAGGCACATGCGGATAAACAGGGTTGCGGCCATCTGGATCTGCTGAATGTCGTTGGTGCAGCGGGTGATGAGCGAGGCCTGGCTAAACTTGCCCACCTCGGCCGGCGAGAAGTGCATAACCTTGTTGAAGGTCTCGCGGCGCAGGTCGCGGGCGATGGAGCAGGCGGTGCGCGAAGCCACGGCACCGGTCAGGATGGTGGCGACGAGCGACACCAGGCACAGGCCAAACATCGTGGTCGCCATGCGGCTCAGGTAGGCGTTCTGCACGTCGGCGGGGTCGATGCCCTGCGCCTTGTACTCGTCCTGTACATAGCTCACGGCGCGCTGGGTGACGATGGAGCCCGACATGGAGCCCATTTTGTCCGCCATTTGGTTGGCGCCCTCGACGAGCTTGCCTTGGTCTACCAGACCGCCCTCGACACCCAGGCGCAGGCTCTTCATAGTGATCTTACCGCCGTCGGCATCAATCTGCTTTTGCATGTTCTGCGCCGCCGCGGCCTTCTGCTGCATCTCGGCGAGCTGCTCGGGCGTCATCGCCGCCATCTGCTCGGGGGTGGGCATGGCCTGGGCGCCGTTGTTGTCTTTCTCACCGGACGTGCCCATCATGTCGTCCATGGAGCTGGCGTCAATGCCCTGGTTGAGCGAAAGGACGACAGTCTCGGGCAGGCTCATAATGTCGGCGAGCTTGCTGCCGTCGGCGCGCTCGTCCTCGGTGCCCTTGTACGTGCGAATCTCGTTTTTGTCTGCCTTGCCAAACGCAGCCTCTACCGTCTTGGCGTCCTTGGCGCTCATAAAGAGTTCGAGGTCGTCGAGCGATTCGGCGCGAATGGTGTCGGGCACGGGCGAGGCGATGCCGCCTTGCTGCACACCCACGTCGACGATGTCGCTCATATAGGTAGGAAGCGCCAGATCGGCGTTGCAGCTGATTACGATAAGTACGATAGCTGCAAACAGTGCCAGGACATGTTTTTTGAAGAGCTTGAGAATCCTCACTCGGCATCTCTCCTTTCTTGATTGCGGTCGATAATTTCGTTGGCACGTCTTAGAAGGCGCACCATCTCTTGGGTATCTGTTTCGCCGAGCTGCTCGAGGAAAGCCGCAGTGCGGTTCTCGAATTCCCGACGTTTGATTTCGAGATCCTGGAATCCTTTTTCGGTCACCGTGACATGTACGCGACGACGGTCGGTCTTTGAGTGCTCGCGCTCGATCCAGCCCTTGGCCTCGAGGGCGCGTAAGATATTGGCGATGCGGGCGCTCGAGACCCAGGCGCGATCAGCGAGTTCGCTCGGCGTGAGCGAACCGCCAGCGAGCATGAGAGCGCGCATGACAGCCATTTCGCCGCCGAGGGCTTTGTCCGCAAAACGCGAAATGCGCTGATGCATGCTGCCGAACTCGGTAAGGAGCTGACGCCCAAGTTCACGGAAATCGGTATCTTCCACCGAAAACCCCTAACACTAGAAACTATTTTCGGTAAAAGATGATACCCCCGCTCAACCATCCCATTCGGTGGATTTCTAGGCATGTCCCAAAAATCTACTTGGCCGCTAGGCAATATTAAGAGTGCATTAAGACTTAAAATCATTCAATTGCTGAAGCGTTTCAAAGAACTACTATGCACGCGGTTAGGCGAGGGGTTGTCACCACCATGACGACTGGGACTCATATAATCGCCACGTGCGATGCTCCAACTTCCCGCAAGGAGACACCTTAGATAAAGGGGGATGGAGTCATGGCATTTGACTTCACGGGCAAGACCGCGATTGTCACGGGCGGCACTCAGGGCATTGGCCTCGAGATCGCCAAGGGCATCGTCGCGGGCGGCGGACATGTCGCGCTCATCGCAAGGAACGCTGCTAAGGGCGAGGCCGCTGTGGCCGAGCTTGGCGAGGGCAACAAGTTTTATCAGCTCGATGTTGCCGATGCGCCCAAGGCACGCGAGACCGTCGAGCAGATTTTTCCGGCCCTGCCGCAAACCAATATCTTGATTAACTGCGCTGGCGTCATCAGCACCAAGAAGTTCGACGAGATCGATGACACCGAGTGGCGCCGCACCATCGACATCAACCTCAACGGTACCTTTACCATGATGAACGCCGTCTACCCGCACTTTAAGGCGGCCCATGCCGGCACTATCGTCAACGTGAGTTCCGTTGCGGGCAAGATCGGCGCCGGCCTGCTCGGCACCGCGGCTTACGCGAGCTCCAAGGCCGGTGTCAACGGTCTAACCAAGGCGGTCGCCAAGGAAGGCGGCAAGTTTGGCGTCCGCTGCAACGCCGTGTGCCCGTCGCTCACGTTGACCGATATGACCTCGATTCTCTCTGACGAGAATTCTCAGCGCATCATCAACGGTATTCCTCTGGGCCGCGCCGCCCAGGCCAGCGAGCCTGCGCAGATGGTGCTGTTCTTCGCTTCCGACCTCGCCAGCTTCGTGAACGGCGAGATCGGTGACTGCGACGGCGGCATCGTCCTGGACGGGTAATACTCCGCGACGATTATTCGGCGACGGCTCCTGCGACTCGGGACCGTCGCCTTCTTTCTGATATAGGCGCATGCGGCTACGATTCGCATGCATCCAAAGGAGATATATATGAGTGAATCGACTGCGGTGGAGGCGCCGGCGGCAAAGGAGCCGTTCTTTAAGATGTCCTCCATCCCGGGTGCCAATATTTTGGTGCCGCTTTTGCTGGGCTGCCTGCTCAACACGCTATTCCCCGACCTGTTCAAAACGCTCGGCAGCTTTACGCTTGGCATGACCCAGCAGGGCGCAGGCCCGCTCGTGGGCGCGTTTTTGCTCATCGTCGGTACGACGATTTCGTTTAAGAGTGCTCCTGCCGCCGCTGCACGCGGCGCCATCATCATCGCCGTCAAGCAGATCGTGGTCGTTGCCGTGTCGCTGCTCATCCTTTATGTGTTCAACGACAACCTGTTTGGCATCTCTGCCATGGTGATGCTGGCGGCTTGCACCGGCGCCAACAACGCTATGTACGCTGGTCTGATGGGCACCATGGGCAATGAGGCCGAGCGTGGCGCCGTCGCCATCACCACGCTGGTTGTCGGCCCTCCGGTCACGATGATCGTGCTCGGCGCTGCCGGTCAGGCTCCGATCGGCTGGTCGCTCGTGGGTGCCATTCTGCCGATCGTCGTCGGCATTATTCTGGGCAACCTCTTCCCGAGCTTTAAGAAGATGATGGCACCGGCACTTTCCGCCATCATCGTGCTCGTCTTCTTTGCCATGGGCTCGACCATGACCTTTGGCCAGCTCATTAATGGCGGTCTCCCCGGTATTCTGCTCGGCGTGATCTGCTCGGTGGTCTTTGCAATTCCCGTTATCGCGGTCGATAAGCTCACGGGCGGTACGGGTGTCGCAGGTGCGGCCATTTCGAGCTGCGCCGGAGCCAATGTGG
>CAJMPF010000179.1 GCA_905215195.1 uncultured bacterium
ATTATGCCGCCCGCCAGCTTTGCGACCTCAAGGAGCACGGCGCCGACGGCCTGCACCTGTACACTATGAACCGTCCTGCGATCGCCGCGACCATTATGGAGCGCCTGGGGTAATGGAAAAACCGCACATCGATACAACCGCTGTCGAAGTGCCGGCCGACCTTGCGTCGCCGGCGCTTTACCGTATCGACACTGCCCACCACCCTCGTGTCGACCGTGCCGAGATGCTGCGGTATCTGGGCTACGGCGGCCAGCAGATTGAGCCCGAGCTGTCGCAGCGTATTGAGCTTGTCGTTGAACGTTTGGAACTGGACATTGAGCCCCGTGGCGTGCGCCGCGTGTTTGCCGTCGATGCCACGGGTGTGGACGAGCAGGGAGAACCTTGCATTCGCCTGGTCGGCACCAACGTTGAGCTGCGCGGTCGCGATATCTATCGACATCTCAAAGATGCCCGCTTTGCCGCGCTCATGGCATGTACCCTCGGCATGGACGCCGAGCGTCGCCTGCGCACCACGGGAGCCCAACATCCCCTGGAGGGCGCCGTGCTCGACGCCGCGTGCTCCGCTTACGTGGAAGCCGCCGTTGAGCAAATGGACCAGCAGGTCAAGACGGACGCCGCCGTTCATGGGCTCGCCGGCAACTGGCGCTTTAGTCCCGGCTACGGCGACTGCCCGCTCTCGGCCCAGCGCTCAATCGTGGCTGCGCTCAACGCCACGCGGCTCATCGGGCTTACCGTCACACCCACCAGCCTACTCATGCCCACCAAGAGCGTGACCGCGGTGATCGGCCTGTTCGAAGGCGAAGTCCACGACGCCCAAAGCCGCCCCACCTGCAATATCTGCCGCATGCGCGAGCACTGCCGCTTCCGCGCCGCCCACACCACCTGCTATTCGCATTCTGAATAAAATGTCAATTGATGGCACGGTATCGAGGGAATCTCATCCGTATGTAAGCGGATGTCCTCACAAACAAGTACCATTAGATGCCAAATAACAACTATCTGAAAGCCAGTACATGCACAACATTCTGCAGTTCTCGCCACAACTAACCGCGCTTGAGTTTTTTTCAGGCATTGGCTTGGCTCGTGCCGGCATGGCAAAAGCCGGAATCAAAACAATCTGGGCAAATGACATAGACCATACTAAATGCGCCATGTACAGCCAGTGTTGGGGCGATGAACATCTAGTCGAGCAGGATGTTCACACACTCGACCCCGACCTAATACCCCAAGCCGACATCGCATGGGCGTCAAGCCCTTGCACAAACTTATCTCTCGCGGGAAACAGGGAGGGACTTATCTCTGGCAAAGAGTCCAGTGCGTTCTTTGGCTTTATTAAGGCCATCGAAGGAATGAGCGATCGTGCCCCGCGGGCACTTGTTCTCGAAAATGTCATCGGCCTTGCCACGTCTAATAACAGTGATGACTTTAGACTCGTTTGCCAGGAATTTAATCGTTTAGGCTATTCATGCGACGCCTATTTTATCGATGCACGGCACTGGCTTCCCCAGTCACGCCCCCGCATGTTTGTCGTCGGATTAAAAAACCCTCTTCCCAACAGCCGACTCGATTCCTCGCTTCGACCTGAAAAGGTCTCCTGGATTCACTCCGACCCTTCACTCATTACGCACGTCTCTCACCTAAACGAACCGAGCCCACTTCGCATGAGGGGCCTTGCAACGGTTGTTGAAAATATTCCCGAGGACGACAAGCGTTGGTGGAACAAAAACCAGGTGCAAGCATTTATCGACTCACTTGCACCGCATCAAGCAGAGCGCCTTCAGCGCTTCTTAAATGCCAAAGAAAAAATTGTTCGCACTGCTTACCGTCGCACGCGATCGGGCGTTGTGCGCTGGGAAATCCGTGAAGAAGAAATTGCCGGATGTCTAAGAACGGCTCGCGGCGGCTCATCAAGACAGGCAGTCGTTATATGCGAAAACGGAAAGATAGAAGTTCGCTGGATGACTGGAACTGAATATGCCCGTCTCCAAGGTGCTGACTCATGTCAGTTTAGCGGCTTCTCGGATGCTCAGATTCGCTACGCATTCGGCGATGCGGTTGCCGTGCCAGTTGTCACTTGGCTTATAAAAAATGCAGTCAAACCCGCGCTTATGTCTTCAAGGAACGGAGTGAACAATAATGGAAATGACCAATTGCTCCTTGAGCGAGCCCGATAAAGGTATCTTGGATGCCATTGAACTCTGGTACGAATCCAAGCGCAACAAGCGAGGCAATGTCAACCGTAACGTTATGGCGGTTGGCATAGGCATAAGCGAGCTGCTGCAAAACCGTTTTCCGCTCACCGACGATTATGTGCAATCGGACAAGGGGAGCCAAGTACGAGGCCTAAGTGGAGCATGCATCAAAACAGTTTTAGCCAGACATGGGGAAACGCGTGCCTTCGCGTCAGAGGGCGGCAGAACCTCACGCGGCACACTCCCGATGGCGCTTGAGCTTGCCACAATTATCAACTCTGCCCTACCCAGTGACATTTGCGAAGACACTCGTCTTGAAGCTGCGAATGCAATCGCCAATTTCTTCGTCGAGCGAATCCAGGTCGATTTCTTTAACCGGCAGAGAATCAAAGTCGAAATCGATCTTCAAAAACCAATTTCTGTCATTGTCGATGATATCCTAGCCGAAGCAAGCCTACGGTCCGATAAGCCAACGGGTACCGTCGCACAGCACCTGGTAGGTGCAAAACTAGAGATGTTATTTCCAACCATAGAAATCGGAAAGGACAACTCAAACGCCGCCGACCAGCAGACAGACCGTTCTGGCGATTTCCAAATCAATGATGCTGCATTTCATGTGACTGTATCGCCAATGGCCAAATTGACCGATCGATGCCGAGATAACATTCGAAATGGCATTCGGCCCATCGTCGTTGTCCCCCACGATAAAGTTTCCTTCGCTTACGGACTGTTCGAAAGTGAGGGACTCGGCAATCGCGTACAGGTTATCGCGCTCGAATCGTTTATCGGCATCAATATTGAAGAGTTATCGTTCTACAAGCGAGGCCTAATTCGATTAAATGTCGCACGGCTTCTTGCCCACTACAACAAGCGAATCGAAGATATCGAGCCCGACAAATCTCTTCAAATAGAAATTCCTCAGTGGGCTCTAGACGAAATGGATGCACATGGCGAATAGCTCAAACATACTTATCACTCATGATCTGGACGGTGCCGCGCTGGCGGCACCCGTTGATGCCGCACGTCGCAACGGTGCCACGTACAAGACGCGCACGATCGACGATCTGCGCATTAAGGACGATCGCCTGCGTGCGGCCATCGAGGGCACGGGACACCTGCTGTTCGACGGCGGCATGGGCACCATGTTGCAGGCCGCTGGCATGAAGGCGGGCGCCCTGCCCGAGCTGCTCAACTTTGAGGAACCCCAGGTCATTACCGACATTCAGCGTCAGTACGTCGAGGCCGGCTGCGACGTGATCACCGCCAACACCTTTGGCGCCAACGCCCACAAGCTCGACGGTGCCGCCACCGTGGCAGACGTCTTTGCCGCGGCCGTCGCCTGTGCCCGCGAGGCCGGCGCCCGCTACGTCGCCGGTGACATCGGCCCCATCGGCGCGCTGCTTCGCCCCCTGGGTACTCTGAGCTTCGACGAGGCCTACGACCTCTTTGCCGAGGAAGTGCGCGCCGGCGTCGCCGCGGGCGTGGACCTCTTTATTATCGAGACCATGACCGACCTGGCCGAGATCAAGGCGGCCGTCCTCGCCTGCCGCGAAAACTCCGACCTGCCCGTCTTTGCCACCATGACCTTCGAGGAAGACGGTCGCACCTTCCTGGGAACGAGTCCCGAGGTGGCCGCCATTACGCTCGACGCCATCGGCGCCGACGTCCTGGGTATCAACTGCAGCCAGGGACCGGCCGAGCTCCGAGGGCTCGCCGCACGCATGCTCACCGTTACCGACAAGCCTGTTATGGTGCAGGCCAACGCAGGACTGCCCCACGTGGACGACGACGGCAACACCGTCTTTGATATCCAGGCCCCCGAATACGCCGAGGCCGTCGCCGGCATGAGCGCCGACGGCGTGAGCGTCGGGGGCGGCTGCT
>CAJMPF010000180.1 GCA_905215195.1 uncultured bacterium
GCAGCCGAGGGCATCGGCAAGATCGTCAAGCTCGTCATCGGCATCCTGAGTGGCGGAAAGCAGCGCGCCGTCAACCGACTGCAAGCGCTCGAGTGCCGACCACTGCTCGCGCTCCTCGGCAGTGCCCTCGAGCTCCAACGGCGCCTTGAGCGTGTACTGGTGCTCGGCGACCAGGCTTGTCTCGAGGTTGTCCGCATAGTGCGTCATCGTGGGCAGAATCGCCAGGCCAAAGAGCAGCAGCAGCGAGGCGAACGCAATGCCCACAAAGAGCGTGGCAAAGTTGCCCAGGTTGCGCAGAAAGATACGCAGGCGGAAGCGGGAAACAAAACCCATGCGCTCCGGCAGTTGCATACCGCGCTTGGTGCCCGATTTGCCGCTCGCCTCGTGACGAAGGAACTGCAACGGCGTCTTGCCCATTTTGCGAAGCAGGCCCACCAGCGTGATGAGGATGAGCGCGGCGGCGGGAACCACGGCGCACTTCACAAAGATCTCCCAGCTCCAGTACACCTGGAAGGGCGGCAGGCTGTACGAACCGTAATAGAGGCTGCGCATGGGCTCGGTAAAGAACACAACGCCGAGCGCAGTGCCCAAAAGCGCCGCGACCACGCCCACGATGGCGGGAAGTGCCAGGTAGTGCAGCACGATCTCGCGACGGTGATAACCGCTGGCGAGCAGCGTGCCGATGATGGCGCTCTCCTCCTCGATGGTGGCGTCGGTAAGGACCACAAAGACGAACGCCATGATCACGATGATGATGTCGAGCAGCGTCATCCACATCATGGGGTCGCCGTCTACGTCGTCGCGCGCGTAGCCAATGCCCTGGTTGGAATCGGCGTCGATGAGGTCATCCACGCGTGCATCGGCATCGGTGAGCGCCTCCACCATATCCTGCTCCGCATCGACGCGATCCGCGGTGGAGAGATCGCGATCGGTAAAGGTAAAGGAGTAGGTGTAGGCAGGCGCGCCGCCGGCGTCCTTAAGCGCGGCAAAGCCGGCGTCGGTGACCTCGGCCACACCGTACGTGATGGTGTTCACCGTAAAGTCCGAATTGTTGAGGAACAGCGCCTGGCTATCGGGCTGGGTCATGATGCCGCAGATGGTGTAGGTGCGACCCTCGAGCTCGACTTTATCGCCCACGGACAGGTTGTTATTGGTGGCGAAGACACGGTCGATTGCCACCTCATCGTCCGCCTTAGGCTGCCTGCCTTCGCAGTAGGACGCGATATCGACCTTGGTGCGGTGCGCATAGGTGCGCAGCGTGCGCTTGGTGCCGTCGTCGCCGGCGGTCTTTTTGATGATGGCGTCGATGGAGAAATTCTTGTAGAGCGTGACGCCGCCGACGTCGTCGGCCGCGTCCTCGGCGGCCTTGAGCTGCTCGTCGGTAGCCTCGAAGGAGGTGGTCACGCGGCCGTCCTCAATCGTGTAGTCGTCGCGCATGTCGTCGATAAGGCAGCCGATGGAATGCGCCGCGAGCAAAAGCCCGAAGTAAGGGCGATGCTTCCGCACATAAGCAAAAAGATGCCCAGGTACTTACCGATATTGCGGCGCAGCTCGCGCGGGAGACGTTTTGCGAGAGGTGTCATGGCGCCGCCTACCAATCGAGCTCGGCGGCCGCGGCGCGCGACTCGTTGAGCTCATCCTCGACGATGCGCCCGTCGCGCAGGCGCAGCACGCGATTGGCCATGCGCGCGATGGCGGCATTGTGGGTGACAATGATGATGGTGCAGCCGTACTCGTGATTGACATCCTCCATGAGCTGCAAGATTTCCTTGGACGTCTTATAGTCGAGCGCGCCCGTGGGCTCGTCGCACAGCAGCAGACCCGGGTTTTTGACGAGCGCGCGGCCGATGGCACAGCGTTGCTGCTGACCACCCGAAACCTGGCGCGGGAACTTGTTGCGGTGCTCGTAGAGGCCCAGCGAGCGTAGCAGGTCGTCAATGTTGAGCGGCTTTTTGGACAGGCATGCCGTGACCTCGATGTTTTCCTTGATGGTGAGGTCGGGCACCAGGTTGTAGAACTGGAAGACAAAGCCCAGCTCACGGCGGCGATACTCGCCCAGGTCGGTAGGTTTGAGCACCGTGAGGTCACAGCCGTCCACCAGAATGGAGCCGGCATCGGCATCCTCCAGGCCGCCGATCAGGTTGAGAAAGGTCGACTTACCCGAGCCCGAGGGCCCCAGCATGACGCAGATCTCGCCGCGGTTGATGGACGTGTCGATGCCATCGAGTACCGTCAGACGCGCATCACCGTCGCCGTAATGCTTTTTGAGATCCTTAACCTGGACATAGGCTTCCTGCGTTGCCATGGTATCCCCCGTTGTTAGCCTCGTACTACTTTATGAGCGTAATAGTAAACCATGGCGAACTATTTTGGAGCGAGGCCTGGATTTTATTTCAGACTAGTCATTGGGGACGCTCTTAATGACTAGGTGGCTAGGCGCGGGATTTGGCGCGTGCGAGGGCCAGGCCTACGGCGGCGATGGCGACGGCGAAGAGCACCGTGACACCCAGATCGCAGGCGATGTCGCCCAGCACGGTGGACGTCAAATCCGAGGCGAGTGCCTTGCCGATCGCATCGTTCACCCAAAACGTCGGCACAAAATGCGCCACGGTCTGCACGGCTGGGCCCATCAGCGACAGCGGCATCCAGGCGCCGCCCAAAAACGTCATGAGCATGCCGAGTAAGTTGCCCACGCCGTTGAGCAGCTCCTCGCGCGCGCCCAAGCTCGACAGCGTAAAGCCAACGGCCAGCGGCGTGCACGCCAGGGCAAACGTCGCCGACAGCGCCAGGCACACACGGCCCACGCCGACCTCGGCGACCGCGCCGGCAAAGCCCACGACGCCCATCATGCTCGACACGAGCCAAATGCAGACGGTGAGCACGGCGGCGGCCGCAAACACGGCAAGCGAACGCTGACGCTCGGAGACCGGGCTGGCATCCATGCGGCGCACGCGCTCGGGCTCGTTCATGCCCGAGAACACCAGCCCCACCGACACGATGACCGACGAGATAATCGCATACGCGCCAAAGTTGAAATACGACTCGAGCGTGGCAGCAGCAGCCGAGTCGACCTTGACCCGCTCGATCTGGACCTCCGCGCGCTTTGCAGCGGCATGCTCGGCGGCCTTGGCAACGTCGCCGTTAGAAGCAGCGGGCTCAAGCGCCGCCGCAGCGCCCGCGAGCGAGATCCAGCGCGAGGCCTCGGCAGACGACAGCGCCGCCGCCATGGTGCCGGCACCGTAGGTCACATCGAGCTTGGGCAGGGACTCCCCCACGCGGGCGGCTGCAACGAGGTCGTCCTCAAACCCCTCCGGGATAAAGAACACGCAGTCGGCGCTGCCCTTGGCGCTGTTGCTCTTGGAGAGCGCGTCCGCAAGGTCGTACGTGTCGTCGCCAACACCCGTGACCAGGTCAAAGCGCAACCCCAGATGCTTGGTAAGCGCACGCGAAAGATCGCTGTCGTCGCGGTCGACCACAATCACATTGGCGTCGTAGGGCTTGTACTCGGTGAGCTGCGACGAGTTCCAGCTCACCGATGCCGCGATAAATACGCCCATGAGCGAGATGAACACCGTATAGATGATCAGGTAGAACGGGTGCGCCAGCGCCATGCGAAGCGCGGTCTTAAAGGTGCTCATAGCGGCTCCTTCCAAAGATCAGCGTAGCGGCGGCAACGAACAGCAGCGCCATAAGGACCAGCGCGCCCGCACGGATGACAAAGGGACCCAGGTCCTCAAAGAAATACAGGCGGTTGAACATGTCGCAGATGAGCTTGACGGGGTTGAGCCAGCACTCGGCCGGGCAGGCGCGGGCGACGTCGTCGGCAAGCGCCATCGCCGGCTCGCCGTAGAGGCCGGCGAACAGGGCGCACGTGGTGGCAAAGCCCGTGAGGATGCCCGACTTGGACGCCTTGCCGCCCTTAACGGGAAACGTGCCCACAAAAAGGCCCAGGCCCGTCGCGGCAAGCGCGGACACGGCGCCGCCCACCAAACACAGTCCCTCGCGCCCGCCAAAGTCGACGCCCACGACCAGGCGCACGTAGCCGATCGCGATCGTCATCGAGGCAAAGGAAA
>CAJMPF010000181.1 GCA_905215195.1 uncultured bacterium
CCCATATAGGGGCTCGGCAAAGCCGAGCCAACAAATTTGCCTCAGCCCCCAGAACATGTTTGAGAACTGTGCACGGAGTACATACTCCTAGGGCCGGAATGAGGTTGCTTTCCAACGCATTCCGCAGGGGGCGGCATTATTTTGTAGCGCGAAGCGCGGAGCAAAATAATGCCGCATGCCCGAGGACGCGTTGGAAAGCAACCTCATTCCGGCCCGAACAGGTCAGTCTACCTGCGCATTTACAAATTCGTAAACTTTTTTGAAAAAAGTGCTTGCACAGTTCTCGAATCATAGGTTATTATCTTCCTCGTTGAACGCGCGGGTCCAACAAAACGAACCGTGAATCAACAACATAGCATGTCGGAGTGGCGGAATTGGCAGACGCGCTAGCTTGAGGTGCTAGTGACCGCTTTTTGGTCATGCGGGTTCAAGTCCCGCCTCCGACACCATCGCATTTGAGAAGCCTCTTCGGAGGCTTTTTTGTTACCGATAGACGGTGGGGTCCACGATGGAAACGCTTGAACGCAACGAGTGGGCAGACGTTGCCCAACTAGTCGAGATCACGAGCGATGCTGTCATCATCTGCGAGCTCGACGGAACCATTCTGCATGTGAATAATCGCTTACTTGGTTTGATGTGCGAGGAGCGCGCCGACGTCATTGGTGGAGATGTTAAAGACGTCCTGTACTCGTCCGCTTTTGAACGTGCGACGGAACATCGTCTGCCATTTGAAACTGATGGCTCCGAGAACGAACTGATGCTCAAGCTGAGTGACGGCTCCTTTATCCCCGTCTTGGTTCGTGCGGGCTCCGTAACGCCTCCACGCATCTTTGGGCGCCGCGCGCCACGTGTCCTGGTGGCGCTCCATAGCATCGAAGAACAGTATTCGCACGACCGTCAGCTCAAGCGTGCGCTTTCGGAGCTTAGAGTGGCGAACAAGCGCCTCTCTGGCACGCTCTCGGTCATTATGAGTACCGTGGGCTCCGATGAGCTGCCCAGCCTACTTGATACCGTTTTGAACCAGCTTGTAGGAACGCTCGATGCTTCGGGTGCCGCTATCTATTTTTCTGAGAGCGGCGGTTTTAAACTTCGCGGTGTTTCCAAGGAACTGTACGACAGCTACCTGCCTGAGTTTTTGCCGTATGGCGCTGGCATTCCGACGTATGTTCTTCGTGAGTCGCGTGCCTGTCGCTTGTCGATTCAACAGGACCTTGAGGGTGATAAGGCCGCCTCCGGTATGTTCATGGACCTGGACAATCGTTCTAAGCACCTGTTGCGCATGCAGGATATGCCTCCGTACCGCAGCGAGATCTGTCTTCCCGTTTTTTACGGTACGCAGATCCTTGGCGTGCTGGAAGTTGGTTGGAAACGCCCTCAGGCACCGCTCGCCTATGACGTTAATGTGCTCGAGGTCATTTGCGATTACCTGTCTATCCAGCTGGTCGGCATGGCATCGAGCCTTCGCTCCCGTCGCACGGCCGAGCTTGGCCGCTCACTCAATGTCTTGCGTGATGAGTTGTTTACCTTTCTAGACGATTCCGCCGCGGCTACCCAGGCGGTATCGTCCGAGATTTGCAATATGCTCAACTGCCATTTTTGCCCTGTTGAGTATGACGCTAGTCTGGATTCCTACGTCATAGATTTTGAAGGCGGCAGTCGCGTTGCTTTGCCGGACGATCCCGAGAAGCTTTTCTTTTCCACGACGGCGCCAGCGGCACGTCTGGGGGCTGGCCCTGATGGCTTTGAGGCATCTGTTTTGGGCGGCACGAGTGCCGAGGACCTTAAACACGTCCGTATAACTCGCGTTGACGAATCGATGCCTATGGGAGGCTGGCTTAGGGCGCATGGTCTGCCTTGTCAAGGTCTCTACGTCGACTCCGGCATCGAGGCGGGGCGCCCGCGCTCTGAGGGTGATGGCAAGCACAGTAACGACGCGATTGTTCCTGCTTCTGTTGCGAAGAGCCCGACGACGCGCGCGCTGCTGCTTCGTGATGGTAGCCAAGAGCCGATTGATGACCTTGAATATGACTACTTGGTGCACTTAGCGCATGACTTTGAACTGATCTACGAGGGCGAATCTCAAAAGCGCGAGGAGCGCCATATTGCTCAGACCCTTCAGATCGGCATGAGAAATTCCCTGGGGGATGTTCCGGGTATCGCAACCGATTCGGTGTTCCTGTCGGCCACGAACTCGGCGTTGGTCGGCGGCGATTTCTATACGCTCATCCGTCTTCCCGACGACTGCGCCGTCATGATTCTGGGCGATGTGTCTGGCAAAGGCATTGAGGCCGCATCGATGTCTGCGCTCGTCAAGACGGCCCTGACGGCATATGCCTGGGAGGGCGCTGGACCGGCCCGCATGGCACGCTCCCTTAACAGCATGCTCATGGGCTTCTCGAGGGTCGAGACGTTCGTGACGGCCTTTATCGCCAAGATTGACCTTAAAGCCGGACGCGCAACGTATTGTTCGGCGGGCCATCCTCCGACCATGGTCATTAGGCCAGAGTCGATGCCGCTGGGTGGCGGCGAGGCCCGTGGGGGAGAGGTCGAGCTGCTTGGATGCCAATCGGGCGTAATCGGTGCCTTTGAGAGCATGGTGTACGAGACAGGCGTGTTTACGTTCGCTCCTGGCGACATGCTCTTCATGTATACGGACGGAACGATTGAGGCCCGCGACCGCACCGGAGCGTTCTTTGGTGAGCAGCGCCTTCGTGACCTTCTGCTCTCTGTCTCGGGTGAGGGCGTATCGGGAATCTGCGGTAAGGTCTTGGGCGAGCTTGACCGATTTACCGAATCGGCGCTGGACGATGACATTGCATTGGTGTCCCTTGAGTTTTTACGGGGTCGTTCATAGACGACGCTGAGCGGGCTGAATCCGCACGGTTGGGGAAACGAATGCATCGAGTGGGCTTTTTTGGGGAACCATGGTCGTATGAATGAGTGGAATGACATAGCGGTTTTGACGCCACCAGGCGATATCGACATCGCCACGGTGCCTGCGCTGCGTCGGCGGTTGAATGCTTTGATTGGCCGCGGCGTGCGTCGTGTTGTCATCAACTGTCAGGCTGTTAGCTTTATCGATTCGACGGGCTTGGCATTCCTGCTTACGCGCGCTCGTGAGCTCATGAGGCGAGAAGGCCTGCTTTCGCTCGTCAATGCATCAGGTGAAGTTGTTCGCTTTTTGGAGATTGCTCGTCTTGTCGATATCCTTCATGTCGCGGGGCCGGCACGGGAGTCTATTCCCGCCATTCCGGTGGGGGAGCTGCCTCGCTGGAGTAAGAGCGTCGAGGTCCGTCAGGGTATCGAGAATCTTCCATACTACCGACATCGCATCGCCGAACTCCTTGAATCGCTTCCGTTGCGCCGTGACGAGCGCTACGATGTCGCATTGGCGTCGGGGGAGGCGCTGGGTAATGCCTATGACCATGCGGGCGGTATCGGGTGCGTCCTGACGGTTCAGGCCTATGGCGATCGCGTTGTGGTTGAGGTGCTTGATCGAGGTGCCGGCTATTCTATCGATGAAACGAGCGAACCGGTCGCATCCGAGGAACGCGGCCGTGGCATCAAGCTTATGCGTATGCTCGTCGATAACGTGGAGGTTGCTCGTCGTACGGACGGCGCCGGCACGCGCGTGCAGATGGTGAAGCTGTTTAGCGGAGCGCTGGAATCGTGTGCCTAGCCAATCGCTTTAGCGCGTTTAGCTACTAAGAACATGCGGCAGACAAGTTTTTTGAAAAAAGTACTTGCGTCTTTTGGACAACTCGCGTAAATTAATAACCCGCAAGCGGACATGGCTCAGTTGGTAGAGCACAACCTTGCCAAGGTTGGGGTCGCGGGTTCGAGCCCCGTTGTCCGCTCCATTGCATTTCCGGACCGTTTAGGCGGTCCTTTTTCGGCGAAGTGGCCAAGTGGTAAGGCAGAGGCCTGCAAAGCCTTTACCCCCGGTTCGAATCCGGGCTTCGCCTCCAGGCAACATCCGGGCGCTCCGGCGCCCGTTTTGTTTTACATATGCGGACATGGCTCAGTTGGTAGAGCACAACCTTGCCAAGGTTGGGGTCGCGGGTT
>CAJMPF010000182.1 GCA_905215195.1 uncultured bacterium
AGGCGCGGCGGCCTGAGCAGCAGCCACGCTCGCCGGCACGGCGCCGTTGGCAACCATGGCCTCCAGGCGTGCCACGCGCTCGGCCAATGCCTCAATCGTTAAATCGGCCTCGGGACGTGCCAGGCGCGTGCAGGCGATCTCGAGCACCAGGCGCACGTCGCTCGCGCCCCTCATCTCCAGTGCGGCATCGTCGAGCACCGTCAGCACACGGGCCAGGCGGTCGGCAGGATGCTCGCCAAAGGCAGCGGCCTCGGCAGCAAGCGCCTCGGCCTGCTCGGAGCCGCCCTCAAACAGCTCGGCACGGGCACCGGCAACGCAGGCAACATACACGTCGCGCACGTGCGCCACCAGGTCGCGCGTCAGCTCCAGCAGGTCATTGCCCTCCTCGACCTGCGCACGGATCAGTCCATAGAGCTCGGCAACATCGCGATCGGCAATGGCGCGGGAAAACTTGCCCAGAATCTGGTCCGAAACCTCGCCCAAAAGCGAGCGGGCATCGTCCGCATGCACGGCGCCGTTGCCAAAAACGCTCAGCTGCTCCAGCGTGGAGAGCGCGTCGCGCATGCCGCCCTTGGCATGGCGCGCCACGATGGCGAGCGCCTCGTCGTCGTAATCGAAGCCCTCCTGCTCGCATACGTATGCCAGGCGATGCTCGATATCCTCGTTGCCGATGCGGTGGAAATCGAAGCGCTGGCAGCGCGAGAGGATGGTCTCCAGAATCTTTTGCGGGTCGGTGGTGCACAGCACAAAGATCACGTGCGCCGGCGGCTCCTCGAGCGTCTTGAGCAGCGCGTTGAACGCCGCCGTCGTGAGCATGTGGACCTCGTCGATGATATAGATCTTGTACTTGCCGCGCACCGGGGCAAAGTTGACGGAGTTGATGATCTCCTCGCGCACATTGTCCACGCCCGTGCGGGAGGCGGCATCGAGCTCGTAGACATCGGGGTGGTTACCCTCGGCAATGAGCTCGCACTCCTCGCAAGTACCGTCGGGCATGCAGCCGCTTGCACCCTCGGCGCGCGCCGCCTCGGCATTGCGGCACAGCAGCGCCTTGGCCAGAATGCGCGCCATGGTGGTCTTGCCCGTGCCGCGCGGTCCGCAGAACAGGTAGGCGTGGGACAGGCGCCCCTCGGTGATGGCGTGCTCGAGCGTCGAGACGATATGCTGCTGGCCCACCACGGAGTCAAAGGTGAGCGGGCGATACTTTCGGTACAACGATTCCATGGGTGCTCCCCCGGGTATACTGAGTCTTGTTGCCGCGGCGGCCATGCGGTCGCACGGCATACTGCATTCCATAATAACCCGTACGGCGAGCCCGCCGCGATAGGAGTCCAAAGAGCATGGCAGACGCAGAGAGCAACCTCGTCCCCTCCGAAGCAGCCGACCAGGTCGAGGTCGCGCTCGAGGAGCAGGCCGCAGCCGATGACGGCATCCTGTACCTCAACGAGTACCAGTACGAAAACGACCTGGTCACCGACTTCGCCCGCCTGGTCGCCTCGCCCAGGCGTCGCGGCTCGCTGTATGTCGCCGCGGCAATTGCCGCGCTCATCGGCATCGGCATGCTGGTGGCCGGCGGCAACTGGATCAAGTTTGGCGTCGTGTTGATCGTGTTCGGCGCCTTTTTGGCCTGGTGGAGCAAGAACCTGCACCACACGCTAGCCCGCGACTTTATCGACGCCGTCGAGGCCGACGAGTCCATGGGTGGCCGCTATCGCCGCGTCGCCGCCAACGAGGACGGCCTGATGGTTTGGGGCAAGAGCGGCAAGTCGCAGTTCTTCCCGTTTGACAAGCTCGACCACGTACTCGACGGCGAGCGCATCTTTGTGGCCATGTTCGCCGACCAGGGCGTGACGATCCCCAAGGACACCTTCGTCCGTGGCGATGCCGAGCAGTTCGGTCCCTTCCTCAAGGCCCGCATCAACAAAAAACTCCGCATCGAGACCAAGAAGAAGAAAATGAAGGCCGAGAAGGCCGCCGCCGAGGCCAAGCAGGGCGACAAGCCCCAGGAGACCAAGCGCAAGCAGAAGAAGAACAAGAAGAAGCGCTAAGGCCAAGCCAGACAGGCAGCCTCGCATCCCGCTATCCTCCCCATGCACCCGAGCGTGCTACACTAGCAGCATCTATGCCACCGCGAATGGCTCGGCCCCGTGCCCGCCGCTCGCAAACGAACTTTAAACGCACGAGGGTTGGCCATGCCGCTTTTCTCGCAACATACCGCCCGGTTCTCGCCGGACGTTCCTTTGGAGGGCACCAGCTCTCGCGAGCTGCTCAAGCGGTACCAGCCGCTCGAGACACTTGCGACCGGCGGTTTTGGCTCCATCGAGATCTGCCGCGACACGCACCTGCGCCGCCGCGTCGCCATTAAGCGCATCCCCCTTATCAACGGTGCCGGCATGCCCGCCAGCGACATCATGGATGTCCTGCGCGAGGCGCACACTGCCGCCATGCTTCAACATCCCAATATCGTGCAGGTCATCGACTTTACGCACGACACAGCCTATGCCTACCTGGTTATGGAATATGTCGATGGCATGTCGCTGGCCGAGTTTTTGCACCGCGTGGACGGCCACTCACTTACCTTTGACGAGGCCGCAGCCATTGCCGATGCCCTGGGCCAGGCGCTCACCTTCGCCCATAGTAATGGCGTACTCCACCTGGACATTAAGCCCGCCAACGTGCTCATCGACCACTCGGGCAATGTAAAGCTCACCGACTTTGGCATGGCGCGACTGTCGTCCGCCGGTGGCTTTGGCGGCTCGCGCGGCGGCACCATCGGCTACATGCCGCCCGAGCAGCTCGATATCGAGACCGGCACGGTCAATGAGCGCGCCGATGTCTTTGCCCTCGCCTGTGTGATCTACGAGGGCTTGTGCGGCAGCGCTCCCTTTATGGCGGCCACGCCCGCCGACTCGCTCGACCGCATCATCGGCGGCGCCACCTATCCCAGCGAGCTGATACCACACTTTCCCCCGGGAGCCGAGGCCGCGCTCATGAGCGCGCTCTCCCCCATGCCGCAGGACCGCCCCAACAGCATCGAGGCATTTTGCGACCAGCTCCTTGCCGGTCTGGGCAGCGTGCGCGAGGGCCGTCGCAGCCTGGAGCAAATGGTTGGCGAGCTTTCGGATGACGAGCAGGAGCTCGACGGTATCGAGCCGTCGCACTACGAGGACGACGCCATCGAGGTCGACCCCGCACTCGGCTGGGCGGGCACGCGCTGGAGCCATGCGCGCGACTACACCATGCGCATTATCTCGGCGCTAACGTGCGGCACCTTTAGCTTTTTGCTGATGCAAACGGCCGGGGTCGCGGCGCTTCCCGGCCTGGTCATTGCGGCCATCGCGATCGGCGCGGCGGCTGGCCTGGCCCCCCAGATTGGCTCGGCCATCTCGGCTGTGGGCTTTTTGGTGCTCATGGCCAACGCCACCATGCAGGCACAGGGCATCCTGTCGATGTTGCCCGTCGCGGTGATCTTTGCCGCCGCCATGTCCGGTTGGTGGATCGCCTGGGGTCGCACCGAGGCTGCCGCGAGCGCCGCACTCACCTGTGTACTCGCGCTTGGCTGTCTGACCGGCAATACCTTCCTGGCAGCTGGGGTCGCCGCCGGCGTCGCGTCATTTTGGCTCGGCCCGGCAAGCGCCGCCGCGGCAACGGGCATGGGCGCGCTTTTTGCCCGTCTGGCCACGGTCGCGCTTTCAGCCGGAGGCGTGCTGGGGCTCGGTAACGTTGCCGCAGCGCTGGGAGACCCGCTCCTTTGGGCTGCCTTTGGGCTGGCCGCGGCAACTGCCGCAGCGTCATCCGCGCTGCTCAATGCCCATGCCAAGCGTGCCAATCAGGGCTCAAACCTTGCCGCAATCGCCGCCATCGCTGTCACCGGCAGCATGGAGAGCGCGGTGAGCAGACAGAGCGCCAGCACCAGCAGCCGTTTTCTTTTCGTCTTGTGTTGTTTCATTTGTATCTTCCTCCTTCTTACTTATACATATTCCTGCTTTGTTTCCCGCGCGCCT
>CAJMPF010000183.1 GCA_905215195.1 uncultured bacterium
CGCCCGCCAGCGACGCCTCGGCCTCGGCGATGGCGTTCTGCACGCCCATGTTCTCGAGCGCGGCGTCCTTGTCCGCCACGTGCACGGCCACCTGCGCCTGCGGCAGCAGCTTGCACGGAGCCGTGAGCTGCGAGAGCGTCTCACGCTCGGCACGAATCACTTCCATCACGCGCAGCGAGGTCATAATGCCGTCGCCCGTGCGCTCGATATCGCCAAAGATCGTATGGCCCGTCTGCTCGCCGCCCAGGCTGTAGCCGCCCTCGCGCATCTTGGCATACACGTGACGGTCGCCCACGCCGCTGGTCACGGCGCTCAGACCGGCAAGCTCCAACGACTTGATCAGGCCAAAGTTGCTGGCAATCGTCGGCACCACGGTACCGCCCGAAAGGCGACCGTGTTTGTTCAGATACACGCCGCACACGTACAGGATCTGGTCGCCGTCTACCACGCGACCGCGCTCATCCACGGCCAGGCAGCGGTCGGCATCGCCATCGTAGGCAAAACCCACGTCCAGGCCCTGCTCCACCACATGGCGCTGCAGGCGCTCCATATGCGTGGAGCCGCAATCGACGTTGATGTTAAAACCATCGGGCGCGGCATTGATCACGCGCACGTCGGCACCGAGCGCGTCAAACACCGGCTTGGCCACCGAGGAAGCCGAGCCGTTGGCGCAGTCGATACCGATCTTGACGCCCTGCAGCGAAAAGTTCGCACTTGCAATGAGCGAAGCAATGTAGCGGTTGCGGCCCTGCATGTAGTCCACCGTGGCACCGATGTGGTTGCCCGTGGCCAGCGGAACTTCGCTCTTGCCATCGATGTAGTCCTCGATGAGCTCCAGCACGTCCTCGTCCATCTTAAAGCCGTCGCTGTTGACTAGCTTAATGCCGTTATCGCAAAACGGGTTGTGGCTCGCGCTGATCATGATGCCGCAATCGAAGCAGCCTTCCACAGTCTGATGCGCTACGCCCGGCGTGGGGATCACGTGCAGCATATAGGCGTCCGCACCGCTCGCGACCAGGCCGCTCACCAGCGCCGCCTCAAACATATAACTCGAGCGACGCGTGTCCTTGCCCACGATCACGCGTGCCTTGCGCTCGCGGTTGGCGCCGTAATACCAGCCCACAAAACGGCCAATCTTATAAGCGTGCTCTACCGTCAGCCCAACGTTGGCCTCACCGCGAAAGCCGTCGGTGCCAAAGTACTTCATGCGCTCTCCTTACAAAATAGGGGCGGACAGATTGCCTGTCCGCCCCAAAATGGTACTCGATTATCTGCACTACCAGAAAAACCCTACGCCGACGCGCTATCGCGAGCCGCCTGGCATGTAGGAGTCTGACGCAGCGTAAGCGGCTTGTCCCCCGCCTCGGCCGACGTGGTCAGCGTATACGTGATCGTCGTCGTCTCGCCAGCATGCAGGTCAACGGTTCCTGAATAGCAGGGAACTCCGTGCCAAGTGGCAGCGAACAGTCCAAACTGAGTCCCCTCGACGGTTAGATCGGTAATGCTGCCGCCTGTCGGCGCAAACAGTGATACATACAAGCGCTCATCGTCACGCGAGGTCCCAGGCGCACTGGCCGCTACGTAGTCGGGCAGCTTACCTGCCTCCTCCTGCGTCATGATGTTCGTCAGGGTAACGGTGATGCGATACGAGCAAGCGCCGTCGCCGTTCTTCACGCCCTGACCAATCTGCGTATCGGCGTTCAGATACCAGTCGAGCTTGGAGAAGCTCAGGTTGTTAAAGTAGACACCAGCAACGGGATCTTCACTCGGGTCATCCGGATCGGGCAGTGAGGCGTCGATGTTCATCTCCTTGATAGCGTTCTGCTCGTCATCGTTTTTCATCCACGCGATCAGGCGGCCCTCTTCGGCACCGCGCTCAACGGCGCTGACAAGGTTCGCGACATCGACGTCGCCGATACCGCCAAGGATCTTGTCAAAGGCAGCGCTGGCGACGGATGCAAAGATGCCGTCCGACTCCTCGACCGGATAGTTCCAGTACACATCATGCATAAGCACCTTCGCCGCGTTAGTACCGTCAACGACTGTACCGTCGGGCAGTGAAACATTACCCACGAGGCCCAACAGATACTGCAGGAATACCGGATCGATACCAATGACGCCATCGACGTCCTGACCATATTCAGACTTCCACAGCGCGGCGACACGCTGCGAATTACGGGGCCAGTCGGGCGAATAGGTGTTGCCCGAGATGTATAGGTTGCTGTGGTCACCAAACAGCGTCTCATCTTCTTCGTCGACGCTCTCAACCGCCTCGTCTTTGCTGCGCGCAATGCAGGGAACAAACTCGCCAATCGACATCTGGCCGTCGGTGACCGAAATCAGACCCTGCGAACCGCCAAAGCCGCCGCAGGCACGAATCTCGACGTTGTTCATGGCGTACATAAGGTAGTTGCGCGTCTGGCCGTTGGCGCCGAGCATCTGGGGAAGGACGGGGGCGACCTTCTCCGCCGCGTCAACCGCGCCGTTGAGGGTGGCAAAGCCGTCCTTGGCCTTATCGACCAGCTCGGTCACCTGGGAAATATGAGTATCGCCAATGCCCTGGACCTTCTCGTTGGCGCTCTTGAACACCTTCGAGCTGCTGGAAAGCGAATCGGCGACCGCCTGCAGCGCGGACACGTTAATCATGCCGTCCTGGAACAGCTTGCCGGGCGTAGCCTGCGAGAGGTTATCGGCCATGGGAACCAGCGCATTGCTCGAGACATCGGACAGGGCGTCAATCATGGTGCGGGCCGCATTGATATCGCTGCCATACACCGGGGTAAACGAAGCCGCCGCCCACAGCGGGCTCGAGGTCTCCGCCTTCATGCTGTTACAGAGCTCATCGATCTTCTTCGCGTCGTCAGGCAGCGTCGAAAAATCGCCCGACGTGACCTTGTCCTTAAGGCCACCGACGATCTCGACAGCCTCCTTCGCTTCGCTCTTTACGGTCTTTGCCGAGTTAAGCAGCATAAAGCCGCTTGCGCCAAGCGCAACGAGAAGCACCGCGACTACAGCGGCAATAATGGCGCCGGTGTGACGCTTTTTGCGCTCGCCCTTGCGATAGCGATGACGGACCAGACCGTCAGAGGTCGAACTCGACGAAGCGTCGCTACCGTAGTTCAAGCCAAAATCGTAATAATCTTCCTTGGAACCCGAGCCCGCAAACTCGGCACCGCTATCATCCAGGCGGGCAAACGTGCCAGTCTCGGAGGCGCCGGTGTAAATCGTGCCAAGGTTACCCGTAAGCCCCGCGCCACCGGCAGAGGGAGTATTGTTGGCGGCCTTGTCGGCATTAACGTTACCGGCGGCATTCGCGGCGTTGGCAGCACCTGCGTTGTTCGCGGGTACCGAAGGAGCCCCGCTCGGCTGCGACGTGGAGGTTGCACCGCCCGCAAAGACATTCCCTCTTGCACGGCCGGTCTTTTTTGCCTTTTGAGACTGCTCGTACAGAGCGGTAAACATCGCCGTCTCGCCCGGGGACACGCGCTTACCGGAACCGCCCTGTCCAGCGCCGCCCGGCGTGCCGGCCTTACCAGCCCCGTTCGGACGCGGCGGAACTGCAGGGCGGCCGCTATCGCTGCCCTTAAAGTGATTACCAGCCATAAAGAAATCCTCGCAATTGAGTCGCAATGAAAAAGTCCATAACGTTGCTAGTTTATGGCATTTTGAGCATCGACAGCTAAACTCCAGACACGGACATCAATTGGCGCAAATGCGGCACAACACCTTTTCTGTCTTGGCGGCGGCGCTAGCTACACCGTAAGGAACATCATCACGATGATCATGGCAAAGCCGATAAGGTCGGTCGGCAAAAACACCGTCCCCAGCATAACGGCGCTGGTGATGGTCGCCGAAACCGGCTCCACAGTTCCGATGAGACTCGCACGTACGGAACCAATATCCTTGACGCCCTGCATATAGAGCATATACGCCAGGAAAGAGCCCACAATCACAAACACCGCGAGTGCTTCGACGGCAGCAGTATCGA
>CAJMPF010000184.1 GCA_905215195.1 uncultured bacterium
GACGTCGACCTCGATGCGCGAGGCGACGATGGGCTCGCCATCGGCCTGAATGGGGTAGTCGGGCTCCTCAAAGGTAAGCTCGGCATGGCGACAGCGGCGCATGCGAACCGGTGGCAGCTTGGTATGGTGGCCATCTTTGGCCGAAAGGAACATGGGAAGCGCGACCGCGCGCGGAACGGGGCCGCAGGCGTAGCAGACGTCGAGTATGCCGTCACAGGGGTCGGCGTCGGGACAGATGCGATAGCCCGAGCCATAGGTAGGACCCAGCTGAATCGCCATGATAATCGCTCTCACGCGCTCGGCGGGCGTCCCGTCAAAGCTGACTGTCATGGGGTAGTTGCGATAGCGTAGGCCAAACTGCTCAAGTCCCGATAGGGTGTAGAGCGGAGCGCCGGCGAGGCCCGTCTTTTTGCGCAGCTCGGTGGTGCCCAGGCCGATGGCGGCATCGATGCCGACCGAGAGCGTCTGGTCGTAGTACTCAACGGTAGCCTCGCCGCTGCCACTCGCAGGGCTCCACGAGCGAATGCGCCCGATGTCCTGACGCTGCAGATCGCAGGTGAGCAGCGCGCCAAAATCCTTGCCGGAGAAATCATCGATACCGAGCGTTTGGGCAAAATCATTGCCAGAGCCCACGGGTAGGATGGCAAGAGCGGGGCGGGTGTCCTCCTCTTGCGTCATAAGCCCGTTGACGACCTCGTGAATCACGCCGTCGCCGCCAAGGGCGATAACGGTGCGATAGCCCTGAGCCTGTGCGGCCAGCTCCTTGGCGTGTCCCATGCGCTCGGTCAGCACCAGGTCAAACCGGGATGCGCGCGCGGTCATATCCAAAAAGCGTTGCAGGCGCTCGGCAACTTCGTGCGCCGCACCCGACTGGGCGGCTGGGTTGGCGATGATGAGCGTGCGGCCAAAATCAGTTGCGTGCATGGGGCGACTCCCGGCGTATGACGTGACGGTGCGGTCGCGCTCAGGTCGAATTGCCCCCGATTGTGGCTGCACGTCGAATACTTACGTCTACTTTATCAGGTCGTTGTGGCGCTCGATAGCCTCCGCTACCGTACCGCCCTCATCTACAATAAGCGAACGGCGCTTGGGCGAGATGATGCGCTGGGCGGGGTACACGCCGCGGTGTCCGGCGGTTAGGTAGCTGATAAAGGCCACGATGACAAAGAACCCGGCTGCCGTGCCGTGGAACAGGTCGATGGCCATCATACAGGTGGTGATGGGCACGTTGAGGCCGGCGCAGAACACGCCGAGCATGCCCAGCGCTGCCAGAAAGCTGGGGTCGATTCCGACGAGGCAACCGATACAGCCGCCGAGCGCCGCACCGATACCAAACAGGGGCGTGACCTCGCCGCCTTGGAAGCCGGCGCCCAGGGTGAGCGCTGTGACGACCAACTTGATGGCTGCGTCCGCCAGGGTGGTGTTGCCGGCAAATCCGGCGCCGGAAAGCCACGTGGAAAGGCCGGCGTAGTTCCAAGCGTCGAGAAGGGCATAGGCGGCCAAAACCACGAGTGCGCCGATGAGTGCGCGAACGAGGTAATTGGTGATAAAGCGACCGTACAGGCTCTTGACGGTTCGAACCGACCAGGCAAAGAGGCGTGCCGTCAGACCGAAGATAATTGCGCTGATAACAACGATGACGACCGTTTTGGGCGTCATAGCGGGAACGCTGGCGATGACATTCGCTTCGTACTCGGTACCTAGGGCGAGTGATGTAAAGTAGCCGGTAAACGAGGCGACCAGGCAGTAGATGCCCGCGGTGTAGTCGATCTTGCCGATAAAGCACATCTCCATGCCAAAGAAAGCTCCGGCAAGGGGCGAGCCGAATACGGCGCCAAAGGCCGACGAGATGCCGGCGAGCATGAGGTCGTGGTGGTCATGCTTTTTGAGGTGGGCGAGGCTCGAGATGTTGCTGGCGATGGTGCCGCCAATCTGCACCGCAGCTCCCTCGCGACCGGCCGAGCCGCCGGTGAGGTGCGTGAGCGTGGAGCAGACGAAGGTGAGGATGGCCATGCGCATATGGATGAGGCGTGTGCCCAGAGCGGAGTCGATGACCAGGTTGTTACCGCGTTTGGCGGCAAGACCGTGGTTTTTGTACACCCATGCGGTGGCAACGCCCACAACGGGAAGCAGCACGTAAATCCACGCATGGTGCTCGCGATAATCGGTCGCGATATTCAGCGAGGTCAAAAACGCCCAAGCGGCAACGCCCATGGCGAGCGAGACGATGACGACGAGTACGAGCAACTTAGCGCTCGCGAGTAGGTTGCGGGCGTTGCGGCGCGTGTCGGCAGCCAAGAGCTGCTCGGAGCGGGTGATCTGATGCCTGCCTGCCGTGATGACGTCGTTCAGGGAGAAAAAGCCGCCGTCGTCGAGCGGCTGGGAATGATCCTGCGCCTCATTTGCGCTTTCGGGTTTGTTGTTATGAGCCATACGTTCCTCTTTTAGGTTGCAACGCAAGCATTATAAAACGCGGTAAACGCGACGAGCCGGTGGGTTGGTTTCCATTCTGTTTCGCGGTCTGCAACCGACAGGTGTATTTGCGGGCACAGGCCGAGCCGCGGTCGTGCGTCGGGGGATTATACTGAGACAAGCATAAAGAATCGGCGCCCCTGTTGTGCGCCGTGGCATTAAGAGGTGCATATGGCAGAGAAACTCATTCCGCTGGATGACGCACAGTCGATTGTCCTGTCGCACGTTGCTCCGACGGATCTCATCGAGATTCCCGTGTGGCAGGCCGCCGGCCTTCCCTTGGCCGAGGATGCGGTGGCCGATATCGACATCTCGCCGTTTGCAAACAGCGCTATGGACGGATATGCCGTGCGGTCGGCGGACTTGGCGCAGGCATCTGGCGAGGCGCCGGTGACGCTCGACGTTATCGGACACGAGGCCGCGGGCCATGTGTTTGAGGGCACAATCGGCGCGGGCGAGGCGGTCCGCATCATGACGGGCGCGCCGGTGCCCGAAGGTGCCGACGCCGTGGTGAAATACGAGATCGTCGATGTGCTCGACGGTGACGGCAACGAGGGCTCGCACGTGAGCTTCTCGATGCCTGCCAAGGTGGGGGAGAACGTTCGCTCGGCTGCTGAGGAAGCCCACGCCGGCGATGTTGTGATGCACGCCGGCGAGGTTGTGGCTCCGGCGGGCGCCGGCCTGCTGGCGAGCGCCGGGTATGCGAACGTGAAGGTGCATGCCGCTCCGCGCGTGGGCATTATCTCGCTGGGCACGGAGCTGGTCGCACCGAGTAAGGTTCCGGCGCGCGGGCAGATTCGCGACTCCAACTCGTCGGCGTTGATGGCCGAAGCACTCGATGCCGGCGCCGAGCCCGTGTTCTACGGCATTGCGCCCGATGATGAGCAAGCGATCGCCGAGCTGGTGCATCGTGCCGTGCAGGAGTGCGACTTTGTCATTACGAGCGGTGGCGCCTCGGCGGGCGATTACGACTATGTGACGGCGCTCGTCCGACGCGAGGGCGAGGTGCTGTTTGACCGCATCTCGATGCGTCCGGGCAAGGCCATCACGTTTGGCTTGCTCGGGGGTAAGCCCTACCTGGGGCTTTCGGGCAATCCGGCCGCGGCGTATGTGGGCTTTGAGATGCTCGCCCGTCCGGCGATTCGCAAGATGCGCGGCTTTGCCGAGGGTGCGCGTCCCGTGCAGCAGGCGATATTGACGCACGGCGTGAAGAAGCGCCAGGACCGACGCTTCTTCGATCGCGCCACGGTTTTGCGCGACCCCGAGACCGATGAGTTGTTGGTGACCGAGGCTAAGACACAGAATTCGGCGCTGCTTGGAACTATGCAGCGTGCGAACTGCCTGCTGCGCATTGACGAAGGACCGTGCGACTTCAAGGCTGGCGATGTCGTGGACGTCGTGCGCGTCGACCAGCCTGAGGGAACGGTGTTGTAGGAGGAAGACTATGGAGTTGAAGATTTCGATCGTGACGTGTTCGGACACGCGCGATCTTGCCCAGGACGAGGCGGGTGCTG
>CAJMPF010000185.1 GCA_905215195.1 uncultured bacterium
TGCGATTGCTCGACCTCATCCACCGTACCCGCGGCAATCACATTGCCACCGCCCGCTCCGGCAACGGGACCCATCTCGACCAGATAGTCGGCTTCCGCTAGAACGCGCGTATCGTGGTCAACAACAACCACGGTGTTGCCGTCATCCACCAGATCGCGCATCACGCCTACCAAGCCGTCGACATTGGCAGGATGCAAGCCAATCGAGGGCTCGTCCAGCACATAGAGCACACCCGTCGATCGGTTGCGCACCACGCGGGCGAGCTGCACGCGCTGGCGCTCGCCCGTGGAGAGCGTGGCGCCGGCGCGGTCGAGTGAAAGGTAATCGAGGCCCAGGTCAACCAGACGGCGGGCCGTGCTCAAAAATGAATCGCAGATATCCGTCGCCATGGGCTGCATCTCGGCCGGCAAGGATGCGGGCACCCCGCGCACCCACTCAATCGCATCACCAAGCGTCATGGCTGCGGCCTGCGCCAAATTGATACCGCGCACCTGAGGCAGGCGCGCAGCCTCGGAGAGACGCGTGCCACCACAGTCACGGCATGGACCCTCGCGCAAAAAGCGCGCAACGCGTTTGAGGCCCTTGTCGTCCTTAACCTTGGCGAGCGCATTCTCAACGGTATAGACGGCGTTGTAATAGGTAAAGTCGAGTGGCGTGGCGCCCTCACCGTTTTTGGGGACGTAGAGAATGTGCTTCTTAACCGCCGGACCATGAAACACGATGTCGCGCTCTTGAGGCGTGAGCTGGTTAAACGGCACGTCGGTGCGCACGCCCATCTCGCCTGCCACCTGCTTCATCAGATCCCACATGAGCGTGCCCCAGGGAAGCACCGCGCCCTCGTTGATAGTCTTTGACTCGTCGGGCACCAGGCTCGCCTCGTCCACCTCGCGCATGACACCGGTGCCGCCGCAGGTGGGACACGCACCGCCGCTGTTAAACGCAAGGTCCTCGGCGCTCGGCGCGTAGAACTCACGACCGCATGCAGGGCACGTGAGCGACAGGCCCGCAGCCACGTTAAGGCTCGGCTCCACACGCGCCCCGCAATGCGGGCACACGTGATGGGCGCAACGGCTAAAGAGCAGGCGCAGGCTATTGTTGAGCTCGGTCATGGTGCCAAAAGTGGAACGCACGCCCGGCACGCTGGGGCGCTGATGCAATGCGAGCGCCGCCGGTACGTGCAATACCTCATCCACCTGAGCGTGCTCGGCCTGCGTCAAACGACGGCGGGTATAAGTGCTGAGCGCCTCCAGATAGCGACGCGAGCCCTCGGCATAAAGAACCCCCAGCGCCAGCGAACTCTTGCCCGAACCCGACACGCCGGCAATGCCCACGAGCTTTCCCAGCGGAATATCGATATCGATGTCTTTGAGGTTATGGACGCGCGCGCCACGCACCTCGATAGCCTGCGGGCTCATCTTCTGTTCCGTCACCTTTATCACCCTACTCATGCCATAAAACTCGATCGCGAATGTACGCGCCCAGCATGGGCACGGTAAACCGGACGAGGCCGTATCCGGCAGCTTCGATGACGCGCTCGCGAATCAGGCTTGCGCGATATTTACTCGCCCAGCTCTGGGTACGCTCGCAGCGCTCAATGATATCCGCCATGCGCGTCGGTTCGCCCTCGTCAACCGCCATGGCCTCGATAAAGAGGCGCTGTGGACTGTGCAGCCCGTAATACAGAGGCGCGTCAACCGCTTCGTAGAACTCGGAGACGGCATCCGCATGGCCATCCTCGACATCGCGCCCTTCGATGACCTGCGAGCTACGCCGGACAGCAGACCGCCACATGTAATATCCCACCAGCTGAACCATATAGGGATGCCCCATGCTCTTGCGCGCCGCAAGGTCCGCCGTCTCCGCGTCAACGTAAAGACCAGCGTCTTTGACCGTCTGGATATATGAATCGCGCACCTTGGGCAAAGAAATCGCCCCCAGCGTACGCTGCTGGGCACGGCGCAAAAACGTCACGCTCGGCTCTTCGAGCAGGTCGTCAACCATACTGGGTAAGCCGGCGAACACCAGCGCAAGACCGCGCTGCTCGCTATCGGGCAAGCCCGTGGCATCCTGGTCTCCGAGCACCTGCTGATAGAGAACGGCAAGAGCCGCCAGTTCCTCGATAGACGAAGATTGCGCCTCGTCAATCGCAAACAGTATGCCCTTGCCCGGACCGAGCTTCTTGAGGCGCTCGTTGACCAGCCCTCGCAACGTCTCGCCCTTTGCCCGCGCCGCCTCGACCGACATCCGGCCAAACGACGGACCGAACTCCATTGACGTCACAACGGGTTTATTCGAGCGAAGCGCGTCGGCCAAGCGATCGCATAAGCCAAGCGAAGCGGAATCGGAGACAACCGCCCATCCGCGCTCGCTAGCTAAACGCTGCAGCTCCCGCAGGAGAACCGTCTTGCCACAGCCGCGGTTTCCCGTAATGAGCATGAGCCTACCCGGCGCTCCGGCGCCGTTATCGAGCCCTTCCTCGAAATCTTCGATGACCGACTCGCGACCGATGAGTATCGGAGGCCGCTTGCCAGCCGTAGGCTTAAAGGGATTTGGATTCATGTCGGCCTCCTCGGATTGGCAAACCCTGGTAATAGTTATACCAACTTATACCAAGTTATACCAATAGCATATGACAAAGGAGCTGTCCCTTTGTCACATGTGGCCGAAAAACTCGGCGTCTGCTGCTCGCCAGGGGCGGAAGGTGGCGGGATCGATCTTTACGTGCGCCGCGGCGGGTACGTCGTACCATTTGACCGTGTAACCGGCGCCGTGAGAGCAAAAGACCGAGTCGGGCGTGTTGGGCAGATCGGCCTCGGGCTCGTAGACGGCTGCCTCGATGACGCGCTCGGCATCATGGCAAGCCGCATAGCCGGCGAACTCTAGATACAGATGCCCACGACCACTCGTGTAGGCAGCCACCTCCAGCGCGTAATCCTGCACCTCGGATGCTGGCACGCGACCCACAAGCTTTGTCCGGTCTCCCGCCATCGTCGGCGGCTCGTACTCGGCACCCATGCGTGTGGCATCCGAGAGCGCCCGGCCCACGCACTCCCCCGGCACCTCGAGTTCAAAGCGATACCACGGCTCCAACAGCACCGCCGCGCCGGCCTCGCGCGCCTGCATCAAACCCTGGCGAATCGCGCGGTACGTGGCCTGGCGAAAATCGCCGCCCTCGGTATGTTTGGCATGCGCACGGCCGCCCGTGAGCGTAATGCGCACATCGGTGATGGGCGAGCCGGTCAGCACGCCCAGGTGGTCGCGCTCCATGGCGTTGGTGAGTGCCAAACGCTGCCAGTTAAGATCGAGCTCGTCGGTCGAGGTCACGGTCCCAAACTGCACGCCCGAACCCGCTGGCAACGGCTCCAGGCGCAGATGCACCTCGGCATAGTGGCGCAGTGGCTCAAAGTGGCCCACGCCCTCGACCGGCTGCGAAATAGTCTCCTTATAGAGAATGCCGCCAGACACAAACCCAACCGAAAGGCCAAAGCAATCGGCCAACACCCGCTGCACGACCTCGAGCTGCACCGCACCCATCAACTGCAGATGAATCTGCTCAAGATGCGTGTTCCAGCTTACGCCGAGCATGGGGTCCTCATCGGCAAGCTCGGTCAGCGCTTGGAACACCGTATGGACATCGTGCTCGCCCGGCAGTACCGTATAGGTGAGGACCGGCGCGATGACAGGCGCATCGCCCGCGGGCTCCGCGCCCAAGGCGTCCCCCGGGCGAACGTGCGCAAGACCCGTCACGGCACAAATACCGCCAGCAGCAACTTCTTGGGCAAGTTCATACTTCTCGCCGTTATAGATGCGTACCTGATCGACCTTCTGCTCCCAAGTGGAGGCGCCAGAGCATCCCTCGACAACTTGCTTTGCACGCAGTACACCGCCGGTCACTTTAACCCAAGCCAAGCGCTCGCCGCGGTCCCCGCGGCTGACGCGATAGACGCGGGGGGCAAACTCCGGG
>CAJMPF010000186.1 GCA_905215195.1 uncultured bacterium
CCCCAGCCGCTGCGGAAGCTCCATCGACGTCCGTCGTTGGGGTGGCCTGAGCGGCAGCTGCGGCTTTCTTCGCATTAGCGAGGTCTTCTTGAGCGGCAGCAACTGCACGCTGTGCCTCGGCAACGTTGCGATCGAGCTCGTCGTTTTTAATGGTCATAAGCACGTCGCCCTCGTTGACGGATTGGCCCGCCTGCACGTTGATCGAATCGACCGTGCCGTCGACAGAAGGGGAGACCACTGAGGACGAAATTGGTTTGAGCTGGCCTTTCGCCTCGACCGTTGTGGTAAACGTGCCCTCGGTCACCATGTCGGTCACAGGCCCGCTAGTGCCCTGTGGCTGCGCATTGATAACCAGGGTCACGACAACGGCGATGAGCACAATGGCGGCCACGACGCCGGCCGCAATGCCGCGTCGGATGAGCTTTTTGCGTCGACGTTCGGCACGTTTTGCCTTGAGCTTGGCATATGCCTCTTCATCGGAAATCTCGACCGTATCGTTCGTGCGTCCGCTCTGCTTGTCGGTGTGCGCGTTTGTAATCAGAGGAATCGTTTCGGTGGCATCTTCGGGCGTGCGCTCGGTATCATCCGCGCCCGGGGTGATGGTGGGGACATTCGGCATAGCGTCTCCTTTATAGAAAGAACCTCGATAATTATATGCGCCCACCGGTTGGGGCGGGCGCATAGGCGCGTTTCTTTCAGCATCGAAAGGTAGGTGACGCTGAGCTTTGTTGTGACGCGCGAGATGTGCTAGGAGTGGACGACTACGCACAGACCGACGCTGATGCAGTCGTGGAGCGCCTTGGCATCGGCCAGGCGCAGGTTGATGCAGCCGTGGCTACCGCACCACTTGTACGATTCGGCACTATCGAAACTCGAATCGTTTTGCCAGGTAGCGTCGTGGAAGCCAACCATGTTGCCCTCAAACGGCATCCAGTAGCTCACCGGGCTTTCGTATTTGGGCTTACCGGTCTTGGGGTCCTTGGCGCCGATAAGCTTGGTGGCGCCGTCGTTGCTGTTGATCTGCCACACGCCCTCGGGGGTGGCGTCTTCGCCCGGTTTGCCGGAAATAAAGTTGGCCTCCCAAACGATATTGCCGCTTTCGTCATAGTAGCGCGCGTGCTGTTCGGACAAGTCGACGTCGATATACGCCTTCCAGTCGGGCTCTCCCTTTGCGGTAAAGGTGTCGGCCTTCTGGGAGTACTTGATCTCGATTTCGCCGGTCTGCTTGTCGTTAATTGCGTCCTCGACCTGCTTGGCGAGCGAGCTGCTGTCGATGGACCACCCAAAGTCGCCGCCTTCGACGGCGCACTGCTTGCCATCGGCGCGCGTCCACCAGCGAGTGGAGCCCACGGTATTAAAGCCGTTAGCGAGCTCGGCTGCCCAGCTGCTGATCTGCGTCGTATCGAGCGTTGGGTTGGCCGGATCGGCAAAGCTGATCCACTGCAATACGGAGCTGCCATCAACCTTGCCAGCATCCTCGCCGTTGAGCTTGAGGGTCACGTTGACGCCCAGGAAGTTGTTGGCGGCATCGCATGCGGCCTGAATCTGATCATCGGTCAGCGTTCCATTGAGCGGCTCATAGGCATCGTTGCCGAGCTTGGAAAGATCTACGGTCTCGGCCAGCGAGGCAAGCTCGAGCTCGGCATATTTAATGACATGCTCGCGGTTGAGTTTTTCGTTGGAGCGCGCCTTCTCGACGGTAAACTTGCCCGCTTGCTCGTCATAGGAGCTATTGGCCTCGAACGTGCCCGATCGCCCCTCGTTAAACTCGTCGATGGCGGCGCCCAGATCCTTCTCAAACTGCTTTTGGTCAAAGGTGTCGGAGAGCATGGACAGGTCGACGTCTTGATCAAGATCGACTTCGTTGGAGGTAGCGGTTGTTTTGGTCTTGCCGCTTAAGGATTCCACAAGGCGGACCGGCCATACAAAGGCTTCGTTGTGGCTGATAATCTCTTTTGCGGCAGCTTCGCCGTCGACAATGGGCTCATCGGACTCGGGCTGATAGGTCCAGCTAAAGTCATCGCCTGTCACGGTGAGCTTATAGTGCTTCCATGCCGAGTTGACCTTGGTGGCGGCAGACGAAGCGTTGGAGAACGAGACGTCGACGCCGGCGATGGTGGTGTTGGGGTAGGCTACCTGCGAAAATGCTACGACGCCTACGATATAGACAATGACGATTAGACCCAGGACGACAAAGAGCGTCGTCTTTTTGCCCGACTTATTGTCGCCGGCGGACTTGCGCGCGGGGCCGCGATCGCTTCGAGCGTGCGTGGGGGGCTGCTTGGGCGCATTGCCGTTTGCCTGGTGCTGCTGACGTTGTTGACGCTGCTGTCGCTGTTGGTTCGGGCGTTGAGAAGCGTTTGCCGCACCACGCTGCTGACCGTGGCTCGGCGCGATAGGACGCGGCGACTGAACGCCGCCGGCGTGCCTGCTCGGTTGCTGCGGATCGGGAATCAGTTGAGTTCGATCGTTTTGCGACATCGTATGCATATCCTTCGATTTTCGCCTTGCGGTTCATCGTGTTTTTACTGGGCTTGCATTATAGCGATTGCCCTGCTGTTTGTGGTACGGAACGGTGGCATTCAAAAGAGGTGGGACATTTGTCCCACCTTTGAGTCGTTCTTTGTCGCTATCCGCACACACCGCATTTTGCACAGGCCGAAAGTGCGGCCGGAGCCTGCGCGATGCCGCCCTTTGCCGTCTCGCGCAGCGTGGCCGGCAACGCGTGACCCACCGAGAGCATGACATGTGCCATCTGGTCAAACGGCACCAAGCTCTTAATGCCTGCGAGGGCGAGTTGTGCAGAGCTAAAGGCCGCTGCCACGCCGATGGCGTTGCGGTTTTGGCAGGGCACCTCCACGAGGCCACCGACGGGGTCGCAAACGAGGCCCAGCAGGTTACTCAGCGCGATGGAACTGGCGTCGAGCGCCTGCTCGGGCGTGCCGCCGAGCATCTGCACCAGCGCGGCGCCTGCCATGGCGGCGGCGCTTCCCACCTCGGCCTGGCAGCCGCCCTCGGCACCGGCCAGCGTGGCGCGCGCGGCCACAACCTGCCCAAACCCGGCGGAGACATACAGCGCGCGGCAGATGGCTTCCTCGTTATAGTTGCCGCTGCGCCACAAGGGCAGCAGCACCGCGGGCAGAACGCCGCAGCTCCCCGCCGTCGGCGCGGCGACGATGCACTTCATGCAGGCGTTGTTTTCCCCCATTTCCAGCGCCTGCGCAATAACCTGTCCCAATTCTTCGCCGCAGATCGTCTTTCCCGCCTTGACGTAGCTGCGCATCTTCGCGCCGTCTCCACCCGCCATACCGCTGGCCGAACGCAGCGTCGGCGTGTAATTCTGCGCCGAATGTTGAATCGCCGCGTATAAATCCGCCATCTTCTTTTCGGATTCCTCTCGGGTTACGCCCCGTTCCATGCAGTCATCCTCCAAAATGACGTCGTAAATATTTTTATTTTCGCACGCCTTTTCAAGTGCCTCCAGAGATCTGATCGCCACGTTCCCATCCTCCTTTATCGTTCGCCGCCCACCGTAATCACGCGCTTGATGCCCTCAGCCTTGCTCAGGCTCTCCACAATCGCCTTCGAGGCCGGCTTATCCATCTCGATGATCATCACGGCGTTTCCGCCCGGATGGTCGCGGTAGAGCTGCATGGTCGCGATGTTGATGCTGCGCTCGGTCAGCATGCCGGTGACCTCGTTGACGTGGCCGGGCTGGTCGATGTTCTGCACGATCAGCGTGGGCAGGTCGCCGGAAAAGTTGGCGCGCAGGCCGTTCATCTCCACCACCATGATGCGCCCGCCGCCCAGAGACGAGCCGGTCATCGACAGGGTTTTGCCGCTCCGGCCGACCAGATCCACCCGCGCGGTG
>CAJMPF010000187.1 GCA_905215195.1 uncultured bacterium
CAGGACGTTGCCGAGGCCAAGAAGTGGATCGAGGCCAACCCCGATGCGTGGCGGTTCATGCTCTCCAACGCCCGCCGCCTCAAGGAGAAGGGCTACGTGTCGATCAACTACCTGGTGAACATGGTGCGCAACGAGCTGCACGTCGGCTGCAAGAACGGCATAGCCCCCGCCCTTGCCCGAATCATGGAGGCGCGATACCCGGAGCTGCGCGGAGCCTTCAACAAGCACCGCAGCCAGAGCGATGGGTTTTCCGAATGAGCTGGCGGCGCACCCTTGCGGCCACGGCGCACATCACCATGCACCCCGCCCAGCTTGTCGGAAAACAGCGCCCCATGACCGACTACCGCAACCACCGCACCTACACGCCGACCAAGACGCTCAAGGCCGAGAAGGCCATCAAGGACGCGTTCCGCGCGGCATACGGCGAGACATTCGCCGACCACGACGGCCCGGTTGTGATGCGGATCTCGACCACCAGGCCGCTCGCGAAGAGCAACCCCAAGTATTGGGAGGGCCGCGCCGACCTCGGCAAGCCCGACTGGGACAACCTGGGCAAGCTCGCCTGCGACGCGCTCAACGGGATCGCCTTCAAGGACGATTCGCAGGTCGATACGGGAGCCGTCACCAAGCGGCCAAGAAGCCCATACGGCACACAGCCGCGCATAGACATCTACATCGAGTACTTCGTCGAGGAGTACGTGAAGGAGAAGAAATGAACGCCAAATACTTCGAAGAGAACGGCTTTGAGGACTTCCACGGGACCAAGTTCCACAAAGCAGTGCTCGACCACGCCGCCTGCATCGCAAACAACCTCATGTTCGACGCCACGCATCCCGACAACAACGACGGCGAGACGGCGGCAAACGCCTACCACGTGATGATCGCGCTTTGAGAGGCCGGGCTTTCAAGAATCGACGAGAAGTGCGTCGCCAAGAGCCGCGAGTTCATCGCCGACAAGATCAAGCCCGTCAGCGAGGAAGAGCGCGAGTTCGGTCGCGCGTTCCTTCCCGCCGTTCTCGGCATCAAATAGGAGGTAACGACATGATCAACGAAGCCACCATCCAGGCGCAGTTCAAGCAGGCCACCGTGAAGGGCAGCGTTGCGACCCTGCAATTCGAGATCCTGACCGACAACGCCGACGCCTTCCGCATCATCAAGCAGAGCGGCAAGACGGTTTTGCTCACCGTGGCCGAGCAGCAGCAGGCCATGGACTTCGACGACGAGACGGGCGAGATCTATGGCTAAGGAAACCGAACCGCAGCAGGTCGAGGCAGAGGTCATCGAGGCCGAGGCCACCACGCTTGAGGTCACCTACACCGAGGCCACTATCGCTTCGAACATGGACGCGTTGGAGGCCCACGTGAAGAAGGTCGTGGCCGAGTACGAGGGCGCCACCTACGACCTCGCGAGCGCCCAGGCCGTCAAGGAGGCCAAGCACGACCGCAGCTACCTCAATGGCATCAAGAAGGAGATCGACGAGCGCCGCAAGGCCGTGAAGCGCGAGTACAGCAAGCCGCTCGACGCATTCGAGAGGCGCTGCAAGCAGATCACGGCCATCATCGACGAGTCAACCGATGCCATCAAGGCGCAGCTCGACGAGGCCGAGCAGACGCGCAAGGACGCGCTCTACTCACGCCTACAGCAGCACTACGAGGAGTTCGCGGGGCTGCTCGCGCCGGTCGTCCCCTACGAGCGCCTGCATGAGCCGCAGTGGCTCAACAAGACCTTCGGCGAGATCAAGGCGCAGCAGGCGCTTGAGGCAAAGGTGTCCGACGTGGCCCGAGACTGGGAAACGCTCAAGGCCCAGCAGGAGGCGATGCCGCACTACGCCGACGCGGAGCGCGAATTCTTCCGCACGCTCGACCTCGGAGCCGCCTTGAACGCAGCGCGTTTGGCCGACGAGGAAGACCAGCGCATCGCCGAGCTGAAGGCGGCCATGGCGCCAGAGCCCGAACCGGAACCGATGCCGGAACCAGAGCCTGAGCCGATCGAGATTCCCGAGCCTGAGCCGATGCCCGCGCCAGCGCCAATGCCCACCCCCATGCCGGCGCCCATACCAGCACCGGTCGCGGAGCCTTTGGAGGCGTGGACGGTCGAGGTGCCGAGCGCCACGCGATCGCAGATGCAGGCGCTCGCATCCGTGCTCAAGGTGCAGGGAATCACCGGAAGCATCCGCCGGGGCACGCCAGCCCAGGTGGCGGCGAGGATGGAGTAGACGATGGCAGAAGACAAGCACATGACGCTGGCCGAGGCCGTGGCCCAGGTGCAGCGATCCGTGGTGGTGCCCAAGGCACGCTACAACGCCCACGGCAACTTCTACTACCGCTCGATGGAGGACATCGTGGCGGCGCTCAAGGAGCCGTGCAAGGAGGCGGGCATAGCCTTCACGCTCAACGACAGCATCGTGCAGATCGGCGAGCGCTACTACGTCGAGGCCACGTGCCGCCTGTTCTTCGAGGACGGCCACGGCGATCCCATGGACGTGACGGCCTACGCCCGCGAGCCTTTGAGCCAGAAGGGAATGAACGAGGCGCAGGTCACTGGCAGCGCATCCAGCTATGCCAGAAAGTACGCGCTCTGCGGAGCGTTCGACATCGATGGCACCTCAGACCCCGACACGCTCATGGGAACCGAGAAGTCCGCCGAGAAGGAGCCGCCAGAGTTCGGCCAGTTCATCGCCAAGTGCAAGAGCTGCGGCACCTCCTACGTCTTCGAGAGCCGCCAGCAGTACGAGCAGTTCAAGGCCAACCCAGGGTGCTGCCCGTCCCCCGCATGGCAAGACCTCTACGCCGAGCGCATGCAGCTCTTCGACAGGCTCATGGACGAGCTTCAGGCGCTGCGCAACAGCGGAAGCCAGTACGCCGAGAACGAGGCCGAGTACCGCAAGGCGCTGCGCATCGCGATCCTTGAGGAGCGATCCAAGGGAACGCCAGTGACGGTGATAAGCGACCTCTGCCGAGGCCGTGAGGACATAGCCGAGCTGAAGCAGCGCAGGGACTGCGCCGAAGCGCTCTACAAGGCGAGCCAAGAGGCGATAAACGTGTACAAGCTCAAGATCCGAACCGTCGACGAGGACATAAAGCGCACCTGGTCGAACGGGACCGGCGAAGGGAGTTACTAAATGTCGATCAACCGAGTGAACATCAGCGGGAACTTGACCCGCGACCCCGAGCTGCGGGCTACCCAGGGCGGCATGCAGGTTCTGGGCTTTGGCGTGGCCGTCAACGACCGCCGCCGCAACCAGCAAACCGGCGAGTGGGAGGACTACCCGAACTTCGTGGACTGCACGATGTTCGGCAACCGCGCCGAGAGCATGGGCCGCATCCTGCACAAGGGCATGAAGGTGGCCATCGAGGGCAAGCTGCGCTATTCGAGCTGGGACAAGGACGGCCAGCGCCGATCCAAGCTTGAGGTGATCGTGGACGAGATCGAGCTCATGAGCCAGAAGCAGGGCCAGCAAGCGCCGCAGGGATACCAGCAGCAGTACGCGCCGCAGCCAACCCCGCAGGCGGCACCCCAGCAGTGGAACGCGCAGCAGGCCTACCAGAACCCGCCTGCCGCCCCGCAGCCGCGCCAGCAAGCACCAGCACCCGTGCCGCAGCACGCGCCCCAGCAGACACCGCAGGCCCCGCAGCAAGCGCCCCAGCAGCCCGTGCAGCAGTCGATGGACGTGTACGACGACGACATTCCCTTTTAGGGGCGATGGCGGCATGCAGGTACTGGACTCGCTCATAGACGGGCCGCTTAGGCTGCGCAACCGCAGGGAGGGCGACGAGCTTATCGGCATGATCGTCCGGTACCTGCGCACGGGCGAGGAACCCGAGCCGCGCACCGACACCCAGGAAGCGGTGCTAACGGCCAT
>CAJMPF010000188.1 GCA_905215195.1 uncultured bacterium
CCTCAGCCATTAACGATTCCTGCCGTGGCAGTACTTAAACTTCTTGCCGCTACCGCAGGGGCACGGGTCGTTGCGGCCCACGTTGACGTACGGATCGTCGCTCTCGGACTTGCGATAGGTGGTCACCTTGCCACCGTTGTTGACGGCAGCCGGACCACCCTGGACAGCCGGGCGGGCCTGCACCTGCGGCTGCTTGCGCAGCACCGAATCGCCGTTGTCACCATCGACCTCGGCAGGACCGGAGAAGCGCGCACCCTCGAGCGCGGGCTCCTCCTTGTGCTCCACGGCACGCGGGGCAGCCTTGATCTCGATGCGCAGAACCGTGCGCAGGTAATCCTCATACATGGTATCGACGAGTATCTGGAACGCGCCGTAGGCCTCGGTCTTGTACTCAACCAGCGGGTCGCGCTGGCCAAAGCCGCGCAGGCCGATGCCGGTCTTGAGGTAGTCCATCTCCTGCAGGTAGTTCATCCAGCGGGTATCGATGACGCGCAGCATGACCTGGGTGTTGAGCTCGCGCATCAGGTCCTCGCCCAGACGCTCGGCCTTCATGTTGTAGCACTTCTCAACATAGGCCAAGACATCGGCGGCCAGGGCCTCAAAGTCCTCGTCGGGGAACTGAGGGGTATCGATATGCCCGGTCAGCTCGACGACCCATTTGCGCAGACCCTCAAGATCGCGCTCGCCCTCGTGGCTGTCCTTGGTGCAGAACTCCTGCACGCAACGGTAGACGGTATCGTGCATGACCTCGGTGATGTGGTCGGTCAGGTCCTTGCCGTCCAGAATCTTATTGCGCTCGGCGTAGATGACCTGGCGCTGCTTGTTCATGACGTCGTCGTACTCAAGGACGCTCTTACGCATGGAGAAGTTGATGCTCTCGACCTTGTGCTGGGCGCTCTCGACGGCCTTGGAGATGATCTTGTGCTGGATGGGCATGTCGTCGCCCATGTCGGCCGTGACCATCATCTTGGAGACGCGGTCCATCTTGTCGCCGCCGAACAGGCGCATGAGGTCGTCCTCGAGCGACAGGTAGAACTGGGTCTCGCCCGGATCGCCCTGACGACCGGAGCGGCCGCGCAGCTGGTTGTCGATACGACGGGACTCGTGGCGCTCGGTGCCGATAACGGTCAGGCCGCCGGCGGCAAGTACGCGCTCGCGCTCGGCCTTGCAGGTCTCCTTGGCCTCGGCGTTAAACTGCTCGAGCTGCTCGGGCGTCACGTCCTCCATGGTCAGGCCCTCGTACTCCAGGCGCTCGCGCACCAGCTCGTCGGGGTTGCCGCCCAGCAGGATGTCGGTACCACGACCGGCCATGTTGGTGGCGATGGTCACGGCGCCGTAGCGTCCGGCCTGGGCCACGATGTGGGCCTCGCGCTCGTGGTGCTTGGCGTTGAGGACCTCGTGTGCGATGCCGCGCTTGGTAAGGGCGGCGGACAGCTTCTCGGAGCTCTCGATGGAGACGGTGCCCACCAGGACCGGTTGGCCCTTGGCGTGACGACGCTCAACGTCGTCGGCGACGGCGTTGTATTTAGCCTGAATGGTGCGGTACACCAGGTCCTCGTGGTCCACGCGCTGCACGGGCTTGTTGGAGGGGATGACCTCGACGGGCAGCTTGTAGATCTCTCGGAACTCAGCATCCTCGGTAAGTGCCGTGCCGGTCATGCCGGAGAGCTTGTCATACAGACGGAAGTAGTTCTGCAGGGTGATGGTGGCCAGGGTCTGGTTCTCCTCGCGTACGAGCACGCCCTCTTTGGCCTCAATGGCCTGGTGCAGGCCCTCGGAGTACCGGCGGCCTTCCATAATGCGGCCGGTGAACTCGTCGACGATCTTGACCTCGCCGTTGGTGACCACGTACTGTTTATCGCGGTGGAACATGTACTGGGCCTTCAGCGCCTGCTGCAGGTGGTTGACCAGCTGGCCGGAGAGATCGGCATAGATGTCATCGATGCCCAGGCGGCGCTCGATCTTCTTAAGGCCGCGCTCGGTGGCGGCGATGGTGTGCTTGGCCTCGTCCATGACGTAGTCGCCCGTGGGCTCGACGTCCTCGGTGGCGGTGAGCATGTCGTGCGACACGTCCTCACCGCGCTCCAGGCCGCGCACGGCGCGCGCGAAGTCCTTGTAGGTGCTGGCGGACTTAGTGCCGGCGCCCGAGATAATGAGCGGCGTCCTGGCCTCATCGATCAGGATGGAGTCGACCTCGTCGACGATGGCGTAATGGTGGCCGCGCTGCACGCGCTGCTCGGGGCGGGTGACCATGTTGTCGCGCAGGTAGTCGAAACCGAACTCGGAGTTGGTGCCGTAGGTGACGTCCGCCTGGTAGGCCGGGCGCTTGAGTTCGAGCGGCATGTTGTTCTGGAGCAGACCGACGGTCATTCCCAGGTACTTGTAGATGCGGCCCATCCACTCGGAGTCGCGCTTTGCCAGGTAATCGTTGACGGTAACGACATGCACGCCCTTGCCGGCGATAGCATTGAGGTAGCCGGCCAAGGTGGAGACCAGGGTCTTGCCTTCGCCGGTCTTCATCTCGGCAATATGACCCTCATGAAGCGCCATGGCGCCAATGAGCTGCACGTCAAAGTGGCGCATACCCATGGTGCGCTTGGAAGCCTCACGCACGGTGGCAAAGGCCTCGGGGAGCATGTCGTCGAGCGACTCGCCGTTGGCGTAACGCTCGCGGAACTTATCGGTCTGGCCGCGGAGCTCCTCCTCGGTCATCTTCTCAAACTGGGGCTCAAGACCGTTGATCTGGTCGACGATCTTGTAGTAGCGCTTAAGGTCCTTATCGGATCCAAAGGACAGCAGCTTTGACATGAATCCCATGTGGTTTTCCTTTTTGGCCATCGCCCACGCCGTGCAGCTGCGGGCGAGTTAAACACAGATGATTGTACTTTAGCCAAACAAGGCGCGGCCTATACGGTCGACCTCGACCGCCACGTAATAACTACGACCAACCTGCCACAATGGGACAGGTTAATTTTGGAGGGTTTATCTGGGCAAACGCCGCCTCTCCGCCATTTGATGCCATGGGGACAGGTTAGTTTGCACTAATCAAAAAGAAAAGGGCCGTGCACCCAAATGGATGCACGGCCCTCATGCCCTGAATGCGAGTGATTCCGCGGCGAGCTATTTACTCAGCAGCCTCGGTGGTCTCGGCCTCGGCAGCGGTCTCCTCGACGGGAGCCTCTGCGGGAGTCTCGGCGGCCTGCTTGGCAGCCTCCTCGGCAAACTTAGCGGCACGCTTAGCCTTCTCGGCAGCCTTAGCCTCAGCGGCGGCCTTGCGAGCGGCCTCGGCCTCAGCAGCCTTGGCGGCCTTGGCAGCCTTGGCCTCCTCGGCCTTCTTGAGCTGGGCGGCAGCGGCGCCACCGAACTTGTCGGCGAAGCGCTGGACGCGTCCACCGGTGTCGACGAACTTCTGCTGGCCGGTGTAGAACGGGTGGCACTCGTTGCAAAGCTCGACCTTCATCTCGGACACGGTAGCGTGCGTCTTGAAGGTGTTGCCGCAGGAGCACGTCACCGTGCACTCGACATACTGGGGATGGATACCCTGCTTCATGGTAGGACTCCTTATTGGTCAGGCGCTGGTTACCGATCAGCGCATAAGGCGTCTTGGTTTCCGACCAAGACAACAAACTCGGCTATGGTACCACGGCGCCGCGTGTCCCACAAAAGGTTCACGGTCTTTTCGGAACGACACGAATCTGACCCATCGAAACACATCTCCACCGTTCCTTCAACTGGGAAAATGCCGTCCCCGGGGCCTGAGAAGGGCCCCGGGGACGTTCGACTGACTGCGGGAACGGCCTTTCCGCTCAATGTGTTCGGCTGAGATCGGAA
>CAJMPF010000189.1 GCA_905215195.1 uncultured bacterium
GCCATAATCGCTTCGGCCAGCGGGTGCTCGCTCGAGCGCTCCAGCGCGGCGGCCAACTTGAGCAGCGCCTTTTCGCTCAGGGCGGGCGAGCCGTCAGTGCGCGTCGCTACCACGATATCGGTCACGGCAGGCTTGCCGCGGGTGACGGTGCCCGTCTTATCGAGCACCACGGTGCCCACGTTGCGCAGATTCTCCAGCGCCTCGGCGCTCTTAAACAGAATGCCCATCTCGGCGCCCTTGCCGGTGCCTACCATAACGGCGACGGGCGTGGCCAGGCCCAGCGCGCACGGACAGCTGATCACCAGTACGGACACGGCGGAGGTGAGCGCCTCATTTATGCTGCCGGTCAGTGCTATCCACACCGCAAAGGTCACGGCCGAGATCGCAAACACCACGGGCACGAACACGCCGGCGACCTTGTCGGCCAGGCGGGCGATAGGCGCCTTGGTGGCATTGGCGTCCTCGACGAGCTGGATAATCTTGGCGAGCGACGTGTCGGCGCCCACGCGTGTGGCACGGAAGGTAAACGATCCGGTGCGGTTGACCGTGGCGGCGTTGACGGTGGAGCCGGCGGTCTTTTCCACGGGGATGGACTCGCCGGTGAGCGCGCTCTCGTCCACGGCCGAGCTGCCCTCGAGCACCACGCCATCGACGGGGATGGACTCGCCGGGGCGCACGCGCAAGACCTGACCGGGAAGGATGCTGTCGACGTCGACGGTGGTCTCGCTGCCGTCCTCTGCCACGACGGTCGCGGTCTTGGGCGCCAGATCGATCAGTGCCTCGATGGCGCCGCCAGTTTTGGACTTGCTGCGCGTCTCGAGGTATTTGCCCACGGTGACGAGCGACAAGATCGTGCCGGCGCTCTCAAAATACAGGTTGTCCATGCTCGTCATCATGGCCTCGTGCACCTGACCTGTGGCCAGCTGGTCGGCCATGATGAACATAGCGTAGAGCGACCAGGCGATCGACGCGGTGGCGCCGACGGCGATGAGAGCGTCCATGGTGGGCGCGCCGTGCACGAGTGATTTGAAGCCGTTGATAAAGTACGCGTCGTTGACGTAGACGATGGGGATGAGCAGGACAAGCTCGGTGAGCGCCAACGTCATGCTGTGGGTGTGGTCGGTGAAGACGCTGGGCAGCGGCCAGCCGAGCATGTGTCCCATGCCTATGTAGAACAGCGGAATGAGAAAGATGATTGAGATGATGAGACGGGTGCGCATGGCGGAGGCAGTGGCCTCCAGCTTTTTGGTAGGCGACTCCATATGGGTGGCGCCGGACCTGGCTTGCGCGTTGCCGCTTGAGTTGGCGGCATCGGTGCCCGTGCTGACGGGCGAGGCCGAATAGCCTGCGCGGTCGACGGCGGTGCAGATGTCGTCGGGGGAGACCTGCGCGGGGTCATAGTCGACCATCATGGAACCGGCGAGCAGGTTGACCGCGACGCTTTGGACGCCGTCGAGTTTGCTCACGGCGCGGTCCACGTGCGCCTGGCAGGCGGCGCATGTCATGCCGCCCACGTCGAACTTATCTTGAGCCATGGCTTCTCCTTTCTGTGATTCGGTGTTGGAATTGTTAACCTGCCGATACTATACACCCATACCCCCTGGGGGTGTGTAGTAATAGTTGAAATGCATGACTTTTCATTACAGATGAGGGTGGCTGCTCAATCGTTGGCAGTTCCTGTCAAACATCTCAATCTATAACATCTAGCAGGGAAAATGACTTCTAACTGTTATAGATTGAGATGTTGTTTTGCGTGGCTGAAGTTTGTCTCAATCTGCAACAGTTAGGTCGGTTTTTGCTGAGTAACTGTTACAGATTGAGACAATCGGCCGGGCCCACCTCGTCCGCCCCGTCATCTGTGGTTTACGTGGGGGCATGCGAAGCACGGGTATACTAACCCGCGGCGAATCTGCTCCATCGCTTAGAGCTGCTGCGTCTGGACGGCGCGTGATAGGGCTGCCAAAGCGATCGCCAGCGTGCTGAGCAACGTCCTCTCTGTGCGCACCCGTTTTTGTATGTATTAGCGCACTACCAAGCACGCCCGCGCGGCCGCATGCCGTGTCCATTGCGCGTGCAGATAAGGAACAACAACATATGCGTAATTCTGTATCCGACGTCACCGACGCCGAGATTCTGGACGAGACCCGCGAGGCCATGACCCAGGCTGCCTTCAATGCCGCCGATGAGGCCAGTGCCGCCCAGGCCGTCGAGTCCGCTACCGAGACCCTGCCCGCCTTTGACGAGCTGGGCCTCTCCGACGAGATGCTTCGTGCTATCGAGAACCTGGGCTACACGGCGCCCACGCCCGTGCAGGCCGGCTCCATCCCCGTGGTGCTTGAGGGCCGCGACTTGCTTGCCGCCGCTCAGACCGGTACCGGCAAGACGGCCGCCTTCTTGCTGCCGACCATGAACAATCTGGAGCATATCGCTCCTCCTAAACCCGTGCGCGAGCGCGGCGGCCGCAACCGCCGTCGCGGTGCTAAAAAGCCCGAGGGCAACGGCCGTGGCCCCGTTATGCTCGTCATCACCCCTACGCGCGAGCTTGCCCAGCAAATCGACGAGGTCGCGAGCAAGATCGCCGACGTCACGGGCCACGTTGCCGTGACCGTCGTGGGCGGCGTGAGCTACAAGCCGCAGACCGCGGCACTCAAGTACGGCTGCGACATCCTGGTCGCCACGCCGGGCCGTCTGGTCGATCTGATCGAGCAGGGTGCCTGCCACCTGGACGAGGTTAAGGTCCTGGTGCTCGACGAGGCCGACCGCATGCTCGACATGGGCTTTTTGCCCGCCGTCCGCCGCATTGTGCGCGAGACGCCGGCCGAGCGCCAAACGTTGCTGTTCTCGGCGACCCTCGACGAGGAGGCCGTGGGCGAGATCACCGACCTGGTGAGCGACCCGGCCCGCGTGGAGATCGCGCCGGCCACGTCGACCGCCGACACCGTCGACCAGTTTGTGTTCCCGGTGTCCATCGAGGCCAAGAACAACCTGCTGCCCGAGTTCCTCAAGAAGGAGGGCCCGGAGCGCACCATCGTCTTTATGCGCACCAAGCACCGCGCCGACAGCTGCTGCCGTCGTCTGGAGCGCAAGGGCATCAAGGCCGCCGCGATTCACGGCAACCGCAGTCAGGCCCAGCGCGAGCGTGCCCTTTCGGCCTTCCGCGACGGTACCGTCGACGTGTTGGTGGCAACCGACGTGCTCGCCCGCGGCATCGACATCAGCGACGTGCGCTACGTCGTGAACTTTGACGTGCCGGCCGAGCCGACCGACTACATCCACCGTATTGGCCGTACGGGCCGCGCCGGCGAGCTGGGCTGGGCCATTACATTTGTTACCGAGCAGGACGTGGACGAGTTCTACGAGATCGAGAAGCTCATGGACAAGACTGCCGACATCTACGAGGCCGGCGACCTGCACGTGGGTCCCAATCCGCCTGCGGTTGATCCCGAGCGCGACCCTGCGGCCTTTAAGGTGAAGAAGAAGACCAAGCGCGGCAAGTCCAAGAGCAAGAAGAAGCTTGAGCAGGCACGCCGCGACGGCAAGCGCAACGGCGATGACTACGGCGATGTGGTCGTTCCAACCGCGGTCACGACGAGAGCCGTGGCGATGGCGAGCGTCCGAGCCGTCCCAAGCGCGGCGGTAAGACCCGCGTGCGCGAGGGCGTTCAGGCTCGCGTGGACGAGGCCGTGGAGAGCGTGGCCCGCGAGGTGGCTGCCGAGGAGCGCGGCGGTGCTGGTGCCGTCGAGCAGGCCCCGCGCGGCAACCGTGCCGAGCGCCGTGCCAAGCAGTTCCAGGGCGAGGCGCATCGCCGCCGTCG
>CAJMPF010000190.1 GCA_905215195.1 uncultured bacterium
AAGGACTTTGCGGCCGAGAAGCTTGCCGAGCAGCTCGACGCCGATGCCCTGGTTATCCTGACGGCTGTGGAGAAGGTTGCCATTGGCTTTGGCACCGACCACGAGCAGTGGCTCGACACGCTGACCGCGGCTGACGTAAAGCGTCTGTCCGAGGCCAACGAGTTCGGTCGCGGCTCCATGCTGCCCAAGGTCCAGGCAGCCTCGACATTTGCCGAGAGCAAGCCGGGCCGCACGGCGCTCATCACGCTGCTCGAGAAGGCGCGCGATGGCCTTGCCGGCAAGACCGGTACCACGTTTACCGGCGACGCTGAGTAGGCATATCTGCACCATTGAGGAGGGTGCCCTGCGTCGCGGGGTGCCCTCCTTTGTGCTATGGAGAGCCAAGGGGCGTTCGCTGGAAAAACGAGCGCATACCTGTTCCGACGGAGTGCGAGCTTGGTATGGTGGGTATAGCAACTATGGTGTCCAAGGCAGCCAGGGGAGGTTTGCGGAGATGAAACTCGGTTGCGTGATTATGGCCTCGGGCGAGGGCAAGCGATTTGGCTCCAACAAGATGCTCGCCGATATCTATGGCGAGCCGCTGATTGCCCGGACCATCGATTCGGTTCCCCAGGGCTTTGACGTCGTGGTTTCGACGCGTTGGCCCGAGGTCGCTCAGATTTGTGAGGACAAGCATTGCCCGTGCGTGCTGCACGATGGCGAGCTGCGCAGCGAAAGCGTCCGTGCGGGCCTTTCGTGGGGAGTCGAACGCAACTGGAAAGGCTGCCTCTTTTTGCCGGGCGACCAGCCGCTCGTGAGCGTGGATTCTTTTGATGCCATGGTTCGTGCATTTGACGAGCGTGGCCGCAAACATCCGGTGCGTCTTGCGTGTAACGGCGAGCCTTCGAGCCCGGTGCTCTTTCCTAGGCAGCTGTTCGATGCGCTCATACGTCTTGAGGGCAAGGACGGCGGCGGTTCGATCCTCAAGGACCGTATTGACGTGGTGCTGGTCGAGGCGCGTGCCTACGAGCTGTGGGACGTCGATACCACCAAGGGACAGCGACGCATAACGGAGCATATCGCCGCCTGCTCGTATTTTGATCGCGTGGCCAACAGCATCAATCAATAAGGAGCAATTATGATCATCATCAAAAACGGCGCGCTCGTGACGCCCCAGGGGCTTCGCCGCGCCGATCTTGCCATGGATGGCGATAAGATCGTGCAGATCGCCGCGGCGATCGAGCCGGCCGAGGGGGATACCGTCGAGGACGCCGCGGGCTGCTGGGTGTTTCCCGGCTTTATCGACGGCCACACGCACATGCAGTGCTGGACCGGCATGGATTGGACAGCCGATAGCTTTGAGACCGGCACGCGCGCGGCTGCCTGCGGCGGTACGACGACCATTGTGGACTACGCGACGGCCGATCGCGGCGTGACCATGCCCGATGCCTTGGCCGAGTGGCATCGCCGCGCCGACGGAACCTGCACGGCCAACTACGCCTTTCATATGGCACTCGCCGAATGGAACGAGCGCAACCGCGCTGATCTTTCGGCCATGCGCGAGGCGGGCGTATCGTCGTTCAAGACCTACTTTGCCTACGACCACCTGCGCCTGGACGATGCCGAGACGCTCGAGGTGCTCGAGGAGCTCAAGCGTATTGGCGGCATACTGTGCGTGCATTGCGAGAATGGCACGTTGGTGAATGAGCTGCAGAAGCGCGTGTTTGAGCAGGGGATTCATGGGCCCGAGGGCCATGCGCTCAGCCGTCCGGATGTGTGCGAGGCCGAGGCAGTGAGCCGTCTGCTGTATCTGGCGCACCTGGCCGGCGACGCACCGGTCAACGTAGTGCACCTTTCGACCAAGCTGGGGCTCGAGGCCATCTGTGCCGCCAAGGCGCGCGGGCAGAAGAATATCTATGTCGAGACCTGCCCTCAATATCTGATGCTCGACGATACTTGCTACTTGGAGCAGGGCGAGGACGGCTTTGCGGGTGCCAAGTATGTGATGAGCCCGCCGCTGCGCCATGCCGGTGACCGTACGGCACTGCGCGAGGCGCTTGTGGCCGGCGAGATCGATACGATTGCGACCGACCACTGCAGCTTTAACCTGCACGGGCAAAAGGACCGCGGGCGCGACGACTTCCGCGCGATTCCCAACGGCGGGCCCGGCGTGGAGCATCGTCCCGTCGCGATTGCCACGAGCTTTGAGGGGCAGCTGGGCCCCGAGGACCTCTGCCGCCTGATGAGCGAGAACCCGGCGCGCGTCTTTGGCATGTATCCGCGCAAGGGCTGTCTTGCCGAGGGTGCCGATGCCGACGTGTGCGTGTGGGATCCCCAGGCACGCTGGACGATCAGCGCCGCGACGCAGCATCAGGCCGTGGACTACACGCCGCTCGAGGGCTTTGAGGCGCACGGCCGCGCCAAGGCTGTGTTTGTGAATGGCGTGCTGGCCGTGCGCGACGGCGAGCCCACTGGAGCCCAACCCGGCCGCTACGTGCCTCGCTAACAGGAAGATCACCGGATCCCCTCCGCAGTTGCGGTGGAATAGTTCCTGTTTAGCCGCCAAATAGACCGTTTCAGGACCTATTCCACCGCAACTTATAGGTCTGCTGGGGCAGCGCCGGCTATTTGAGGCTGGTGGCGACGACGGAGCGGCCGAGGGCTGTCTCGAAGCGATCTGCCATCGTTGGGTCGGCAAGCGTGTCGACTTGGTTGAGCATGACGCGGGCATTGTTGAGGCTCAGCATCCGCAGCTCGACATTGAGCACCATGGCGACGCGCTCTGGGGTGGCAATGTCGGTGGGCTCGCAGCCGCAGCGCTCGCAGAAGAGCTCGGGGCGGTGGACAACCTCGGCGACGGGCTTACCCAGCCCCGAGGCACCGACGATCCAGATAACGTTTGCCGTGGCGGCGGGAATTACCGGCTCCCAGGTGGCATGCGCCTTGAGCGGGAGTCGCTTGCTGCCATCTGCCTCGGCCAACACATAGTCAAAGCGCTGCGCCAGCTCGTTGAGCGGCTCAGCGGGGGCGGAGAGCTTGCCTGTCTCCGGGTCCAAAACACCCGCCTGGCAGATACTTCCGCGGTTCATGCCCGCGCATGCCTCGCAGGTGCAGCCGGGAACATGCAGGGCCCCCGGCTTCCAAGGGGCGGAGTCCAGGCGACGGCTCGACCCGTCCCATGGCACGCCGGCGACGGGAAACATATGCGTGGTGGTGCAGAGGAGCACCCTGTCGCCGGCGCGCATGAGCTCAAGACCCAGCGTTTTCAGCAATGTCGACTTGCCGCCACTGCCGATAATTGCGGTAATGCCCGGCTCGATCTTGAGCGCGGAGGCAAGGTTTCCGCTCGTCGTTTCCATCTGTTCACCGCCGTATAATACTGTGATAATAAATAATCATCAGAGTAGCGGTCGAACCGCTTTTGCTCTGCTCAAACCGTAGCACAGGGAGGTGCCCCGGGAATGCTCGTATATGTTCGCGGCGCCGGCGATATCGCCACGGGCGTCGCCGCTCGCTTGGTGCGCGCCGGCGTGTCGGTCGTTATGGCCGATATCGCGGTTCCCACGTGCATCCGCCGCACAATCAGTTTTTGCGAGGCCATTCACCTGGGCGAGGTCGAGGTTGAAGGCATTCGCGCTCGCTTGGCACAGACGCCGGCTGAGGCGCTTGCGATTACCGAGGCTGGAGACGTCGCCGTTGTGGTGGACCCCCAGGCCAAGATGCTCGATGAGCTTAAACCCGCTGCCGTGGTCGACGCGATTTTGGCCAAGCGCACCCGGGGTACCACGCGCGACATGGCGCCTGCCGTCATC
>CAJMPF010000191.1 GCA_905215195.1 uncultured bacterium
GGTAGTACGAGTTGGTGCCCTCAAAGGCAAACTGCAGGATCTTCATGCCAGGGAAGCCCGTGGTGTCGCGCATGTCGATGACACCAGGGGTAAGAAAGCCCAGGTCTTCGGCAATGATGGGAAGCGTGCCGAGCTTCTCCTCGAGCACCTTGAAGAGCTTGAGGCCGGGTCCCTGCGTCCACGAACCATATGACGAATCGGGAGAGGAGAAAGGCACCTCCCAAAATGCCTCGAAACCGCGGAAGTGGTCCAGACGGATGATGTCGTACATGTCGAGGGCGGCTCGGATGCGGCCTTCCCACCAGGAGAAGTCGTCTGCTTCCATGGCGTCCCAGTCGTAGATGGGGTTGCCCCAATACTGGCCGGTGGCCGAGAACTGGTCGGGCGGCGTGCCGGCGACGCTCACGGGATTGCCGGCGGCGTCGATCTTAAAGAGCTCAGGCGTCGCCCACATCTCGACGGAGTCACGCGAGACATAGATGGGCAGGTCGCCGATGATGAGAATGTCGCGCTCGTTGGCATAGGCCTTGAGGCGGCTCCATTGGCGGTCGAAGAAATACTGCGTCATCTGGTGGTAGAGCATGCGCGCGGGATGGGCGGCGCAGACCTTGGCAGATGCTTCGCCGCGGGTGCGCAGTTCTGCGGGCCACTCCCAAAAGGCCTTGAGTCCGCACTCCTCTTTGACGGTCATGAACTCGCAGTAGGGGATGAGCCAGTCCTCGTTGGCCTGGATAAAGTCATCGAAATCGGCCGGCTTGTCGGCAGCAAAGCGCTCGGCGGCGCGGTCGAGGATTTGGCGGCGGCCAGCAAAGATAGCACCGTAGTCGACATTGCTGGGGTCGGATCCCAGGTACACGTCATCGATATCGCGCTGCTCCAGATACCCTGCCTCGACAAGCTCGGCAAAGTCGATAAAGTTGGGGTTGCCTGCGCGGGCCGAGAACGACTGATAGGGCGAATCGCCATAGCTGGTCGTCGTAAGGGGCAGAATCTGCCAGTAATGTTGTTTGCACGAGGCGAGAAAATCGACGAAGTCGTAGGCGTTCCAACCAAAGCCGCCGATTCCGTATGGTCCGGGCAGAGATGAGACGGGCATGAGGACGCCGCTTGCACGCTCCATGAATGCGCTCACCAACCTTCTTGTTGTGGGGTCGGCCTGCCGATGGGTGTGCAGTCCGCCTCCGATGTTCTGATTCGATACGCCTATTGTAAAACATGTTGTTTAAACATGTACAGGCAAGATAAAAAAGTTGGTCGATTTTCGGCGAATGGTTACATGCCATGAAAAAAAGCCCCGACCTCACAACGTGAGATCGGGGCAAGAGCGGTATGTAGGTTTTTGCTACTCGGCGTCGGCGAAGCCGTTGGGGTTGTGGCTCTGCCAGTTCCAGCTATCGCGGCACATGTCCGCGATGTCGTACTGGGCCTTCCAGCCCATCATGCGCTCGGCCTTGGAGGCATCGCACCAGTTGGCAGCGATGTCGCCGGCGCGGCGCTCGCGGATCACGTAGGGCAACTCCTTGCCACAAGCCTTGGAGAAGGCGGCGACGACCTCGAGTACCGAGGTGCCGGTGCCGGTGCCCAAGTTAAAGATCTCGACGCCGGTCTTGCCGTTCATCCAGTTAAGGGCAGCAACGTGACCAGAGGCCAGATCGCACACGTGGATGTAGTCGCGCACGCCGGTGCCGTCGGGGGTGGGGTAGTCGTTGCCAAAGACCTGAACGGCCTCGAGCTTGCCCACGGCAACCTGGGCGACATAGGGCACCAGGTTGTTGGGGATGCCCTTGGGGTCCTCGCCGATCAGGCCCGACGGATGAGCGCCGATGGGGTTGAAGTAACGGAGCAGCACGACGTCCCACTCGGGGTCGGCGGTGTGGACGTCCATAAGGATCTGCTCGATCATCCACTTGGTCCAACCATAGGGGTTGGTCGCGGGTTTCTTAGGATCCTCCTCGGTGACGGGCGGGTTGTCCGGGTCGCCGTAGACGGTCGAGGAGCTCGAGAAGATGATGGACTTGCAGCCATGGCTGCGCATGACGTCGATGAGCACCAGGGTGTTCTCGATGTTGTTGTGGTAGTACTCGACGGGCTTGCTCACCGACTCGCCGACGGCCTTAAAACCGGCGAAGTGGATGACGCGGTCGATCTGATGGGTATCGAAGATCTTGTTCATTGCATCGCGGTCGAGAACGTTGGCCTCGTAGAAGGTGAGGTTCTTGGCGGCCTCGTCGCCCACGATGGTCTTGACGCGGTCGACGGCGACGGCGCTGGAGTTGGAGAGATCATCGACGATGACGACCTGGTAGCCACCCTCGAGCAGCTGAACGACGGTGTGCGAGCCGATAAAGCCGGCGCCACCGGTAACGAGGACGCAGGTGTCTTTGGGGTCGAGTGCTTTGGACATGTAGTCTCCTATCGAATCAGGAACACTTCTTCAGGGGAGTATAGCGCAGGCAGGGACGCCCAAATCGTGCGCTGTAGGAAAAGCAGAGGATTGTGCTAACGTACTCATAGAAGAGCTTGCGTACGCATAACCTGATCTTTGACATTTGCTTACGAGCCGCTGATCTTGCAGTTTCCTGCCGTTCGTGGAAATCGTTGGGACGCGCCATATGTACGCTAATATGTATGAGTTGAGCGACATATAAATAAGCATGTAACGGAGTACATATGTCACCAAACAGCGATTCCATCCTTTCCCAGGAGCTCTCGCGCCGCACTGCCCTCAAGGCCCTGTTCGGCGCCGCTTCTGCGGCAGTTCTTTTTGGCCTGCCCGCTCGCGCCCATGCGGCGGAGGCTTCCAAAGAAACCACCGATAAACTGAATGCCGCCCAGGCCCAGCTCGACGAGGTTCAGGCCCAGCTCGACAGCATCGCAAATGAGTATGCGGCGCTGGCCAACAAGAATGCCCAGACCCTCAACGACATCGAGAATGTCCAGGGCAAGATTGACGACACGCAGGCCCAGATCGATGAAAAGAAGGCCGAGCTCAAGAAGAAGCGCAACGACCTTTCCGATCGCGTGGCCGCCAGCTACAAGTCCGGCGGCACGAACATCCTGTCGCTGCTGCTGGCCTCTGGCTCGTTTGAGGAACTCGTCGCCAACGCGCATTACGTTGAGAAGATCAACAAGAGCGACCGCGACGCCATCGAGGACATTCAGACCATCCAGGAAGAGCTCGATGCGCAAAAGACCGAGCTCGAGTCGCAGAAGGCCGACTTAGAGAAGCTCAAGGACCAGCAGACTGCCCAGATGCAGGACATGCAGGCCAAGCAGCAAGAAGTCCAGACCGTGCTGAACGGTCTTTCCGACGACGTCAAGGAGCTCATGGCTCAGCGTGATTCCGAGATTCTCGCTGCCGCCCAGGCCGAGGAGGCTGCCAGGAAGGCCGCCGCTGCCGCGGCCGCCGCGAACAAGAACAATTCCTACTCGGGTGGTTCGAGCTCGGGTGGTGGATCGTATGCGCCCGGAACTCCGCAGCAGAATGCCGGCTCGGGCAAGCAGCAGGCTGTCGTCAACGCGTGCTACTCCACGCCTTCGCCGGGTCAGAACTGGTGCGCGGCGTGGGTCACCAATGTCTTCCGTAACGCCGGCGTTGGCTACTTTGGCGGTAACGCGTGCGATATGTTTAACGCCTGGTGCTATAGCTCCGACCGCTCGGCGCTGCAGGTGGGTATGATTGTTGCCGACTCATCGCATAGCGGCACCGGCATACCGGGCCTGATCTATGGCCACGTGGGCATCTACGTTGGCGGCGGCATCGTTATGAGTAACGAGG
>CAJMPF010000192.1 GCA_905215195.1 uncultured bacterium
GGAGGCGCGGGACATGGCGACGTAATCCTCGTCGTCGCAAAGAAGCCTACTGAACTCGCGGTAGATGGTCTCCTCCTCGGTGCCGACGAGCTTCAGCGTGCCGGCCGCCACGCCCTCGGGACGCTCGGTGGTGTCGCGCATGACGAGCACGGGCTTGCCCAGGCTCGGGGCCTCCTCCTGGATGCCGCCCGAGTCGGTGAGGATGATGTGGCTGACGGCCATGAAGTTGTGGAAGTCGAGAACCTCGAGCGGGTCGATGATATGCAGCCGGTCGAAGCCGTCAAGCTCCTCGTGCGCCGCCTTGCGGACGAGCGGGTTCATGTGGATGGGGTAGATCGCCTTGGTGTCGGGGTGCTCCTCCATCACGCGGCGGATGGCGCGAAACATGCGGTGCATGGGCTCGCCCAGGTTCTCGCGACGGTGCGCCGTGATGAGGATGAGGCGGGAGCCCTCCGCCCACTCGAGCTCGGGGTGGGTATAGCCATCGCGAACGGTGGTGCGAAGGGCGTCGATTCCCGTGTTGCCGGTGACCCAGATCTTCGACTCCGGCTTGCCCTCGTCCAGAAGGTTCTTCTTGCTGGCCTCAGTGGGGGCGAAATAGTACTCGCTCACGATGTCGACCGCCTGACGGTTGAACTCCTCCGGCCAGGGGCTGAAGATGTCGTGCGTGCGCAGGCCCGCCTCTACGTGGCCCACCGGGATCTGCAGGTAGAAGCACGCGAGTGCAGCGGCGAAGCTGGTCGTGGTGTCGCCGTGGACCAGGACGACGTCGGGCTTCTCGTCCTCGAGGACCGCCTTGAGCTTGAGCAGTACGTCGCACGTCACGTCGAACAGCGTCTGGCCCGGCTTCATGATCGCCAGGTCGTGGTCGGGCGTCACGTCGAAGACGCGCAGCACCTGGTCGAGCATCTCGCGGTGCTGGCCGGTAACGGTGACGACGGTCTCGAACTCATCAGCGCGCGCCTTCAGCTCGTTGACGAGCGGGCACATCTTAATGGCCTCCGGGCGAGTGCCGAAGACGAGCATAACTTTTTTCATATCAGCCTTTCAAAGCAAGTTGATAGCCGTCGAGAGTTTTCTCAGCAGCCTTCTCCCACGTGTATTCCGTAATTACCTTTCGGCCGAAAACCTCGTCGTAATTGACGGCGTAAGCCTCATCCAGCGCAGCCCTGATGGAGGAAGGGCTGCTGACATCGCAATAAAACGCGCTGTCACCGAAATAATCCCGCGTCGTTCCTTTGGGAGATACCACGATATTGCACCCCATAGCGGCTGCCTCCAGACTCACGAGGCCCGGCGTCTCGAACCAACTAGGCAACACGCTCACACGGCATTCGCGGCACAGCTTGTAGATGTCTTCGTTGGGAATTTGCTCGATCCATTCCATGTTCGGATTGGCTTCTATCTCCGACACAACCTTGTTCGCATACTCGATATGCCCGGGAGACTTCTTTCCCACAAAGACGACCTTGTAATCCGACCCCTCCACCGCCTTGATTAGGTTGAGCTGGTTCTTGCGAATGTCGATGCGGCCGATGCAAACAATCCATCCACTGAATCGCTCGTATCCTGTTGATTCAACCTCTTTCGCGGCCTTAATGCTCGCGACGTCGACGGCGTTGGGGACGACCACATAGTTGTCGGTGCGAAAGCCGAGATGAGCCGCTATCTGGTCCATCTCGGTCTTTGCATTCGGCAGGAACACATCGCAGTTGTCCAATATCTCGAGCTGCATCTTTTGGAAGCTATGTGTCATAAGGTAGCGTGCACCCTCGCTGCGCTCCCCACGCAAGACGTACTTTCCGAAGGCCTTGAGGCGCTCCATTCCATCGACGCTAAGATGTTTTCCCAAAAAACCTCTCAGGCCGTTTGCTGCGCTTTTTTCGAAGCTGTCAGTCGGCCAGTAAATCGTGGAGAGCACGACAGGCTTTCCGGCCTCCTTGGCGTTTTTCGACTGGATGAAAGTTTCCTGGACCCGCGTGAGGTTGAACAAGTGGACCACATCGTATCCAGAAACATCAGGTCGCAAGTCCAAGGACAGGTCGACATCAATACCCTTTGATTCAAGGGCCTCCTTCGTCTTTACAAGTTGTGTCGTGTCACCGCCCGCTAGATCAAAAACGTTTTGGCGGGTCTGCATCAGTACTTTCACAGCTGCTCCATATTTGCTTTTTCAGAAGAGCCAAACAGGTATTCTTCGAGCTCATCCTCCCAGTCGGGCATGTGGAACCCGACCGACTCGAGCCTGGACAGGTCGAGCGCGGAGTGGACCGGGCGCGGGGCGACGGGGCCCGAGGCGCTCGCGTAGTAGTCGGCGGTGCTGACCGGCACGACCTTCTCGCCGTTGCCGTTGGCGGCCTCGAAGACGGCGCGGGCGATGTCGGCCCAGGACTTGACGGCGCCGGAGCCGGTGCAGTTATAGGTGCCGTAGGGGGCCTTCACATTAAGCACGTGGAAGATGGCCTCGGCCATGTCGCGCGTGAAGGTCAGGCGGCCCAGCTGGTCGTCCACGACCGTGACCTGCGTGAGCTTATCCTCCGGGTCGGCGACGCGGTCGGACAGCCCCTTCATGGTCTTGACGAAGTTGTGCCCCTCGCCGATGACCCAGGAGCTGCGCATGACGTAGTGGCGCGGGCACCCGGCCACGGCGATGTCGCCGGCGGCCTTGGTCTGGCCGTAGACGGACAGCGGGGAGAACGGCTCGTCCTCGTCGTGCACCTCGGCGGTGCCGTCGAAGACGTAGTCGGAGGACACGTGGACGAGGGTGATCCCGTGCCCGGCGCAGGTGCGGGCGAGGAGGGCGGGGCCGGTCGCGTTGGCCTTCCAGGCGGTCACGCGGCCCCCGGGGGTCTCCGCCCTGTCCACGGCCGTGTAGGCGCCGCAGTTGATCACGGTGCCGTAGAGCGACCAGTCGTACTGCGCGTAGGCCTCCGGGTCGGACATGTCGAAGGTGTCGATGTCGCAGAAGTCGAAGTCCTTCGCCACGCCGCGCTCCTCGGCGAGCGCGCGGACCGCATGGCCCAGCTGGCCGTTGCAGCCGGTGACGAGGGTGCGCTTCGGCGCCATGGGGACGACGTCCCTCAGCATCGGGTGGTTCAGGTCGGCCTCGGAGACGACAGCTTGATCCAGCGGGATGGGCCACTCGATGGCGAGCTCGGGGTCGGCGAGGTTCACGAACGTGTAGGTCCTCTTGAGCTCCAGCGACCAGTGGGCGTCCACCAGGTAGGTGTAGGCGGTGCCGTCCTCCAGGGCCTGGAAGGAGTTGCCCACGCCGCGCGGGACGTAGATGGCCTTGGACGGGTCGAGCGTGCAGGTGAACACCTTGCCGAAGGTCTCGCTGCCCTCGCGCAGGTCGACCCAGGCGCCGAAGACCGAGCCGCGCGCGACGGAGATGAACTTGTCCCAGGGCTCGGCGTGGATGCCGCGGGTGACGCCGCGGCTGTCGTTGTAGGAGACGTTGTTCTGGACGACGCGGAGGTCCGGGATGCCCAGGGCGGTCATCTTGGCGCGCTGCCAGTTCTCCTTGAACCAGCCGCGCGAGTCGCCGTGGACGGCGAGGTCGACGACCATGAGGCCCCCGATGCCGGTCTCGGTGACGGAGAGGTCCTTCTCGAATGCGATGTCTGTCATGTGGGAAAAGCTCCTATCGAAGAGGTTGGGTAACCGGGGGCGCCCGCGCGGGGCCGCAGGGTCATCCCCATGCCCTGCGGCCCCGCGCGGGCGCCCCGCGGTGCGGTACGCCGGGGTTCGGTCTACTGCCCCTGGGCGCGGTAGCGG
>CAJMPF010000193.1 GCA_905215195.1 uncultured bacterium
GCGAAGCGCACGGCGGGGTCCTGACATGTCCGAGGACGATTTGGGAGGTAAGCCCTGGGGCCTCCGATGAGAGCAGTTCCAGCCGAGGCTATTCGTCGCCGAAGCTGATGCCCAACGCCTTGGCCTCGCGCACCAGGTCGCTCTGGGGATCGACATACTTGAGCTTGCCGGCGACCTCCTCGAGCGGCATGTGGCACATCTTGCCGTCGCGCAGGGCGATCATGTAGCCAAACTCGCCGCGTAGGCAGCCAAGTGCCGCCTCGACGCCGCACTGGGTCGCAAAGATGCGGTCCTGAGCGTCGGGTTGGCCGCCGCGTTGCGTGTGGCCGGGGATGGCGACGCGGGTCTCGCGACCGGTCTTGGCTTCGATCTCCTTGGCGATGTCGTACACGATTGACGGGCTCGTGCGCTCGGCGAGCTTCTTCTTGTACTCCTTCTTGGACAGCGCCGCGTCCTCCTTGGAGATAGCGCCCTCGGCGACGGCTACAATCGTAAAGCGGCTGCCGGTCTCCATGCGATGCTCGATGGTCTTGATGACGTTATCCATGTCGTAGGGGATCTCGGGGATCAGGATGACGTCCGCACCGCCTGCGACGCCGGCGTACAGCGGGATCCAGCCAACCTTGTGGCCCATGATCTCGATAACGAACACGCGCCCGTGACTCGACGCGGTGGTGTGGATGTCGTCGATGCACTTGGTAGCGACGTCGATGGCGCTCGTAAAGCCAAATGTCAGCTCGGTGCCCCAGGTGTCGTTATCGATGGTCTTAGGCAGGGCGATAACGTTGAGGCCCTCTTCGCGCAGACGGTTGGCGGTCTTGGTGGAGCCGTTGCCGCCCAGCATAAATAGGCAGTCGAGCTGCAGTTTATGATAGGTGTGGACCATTGCCGGCACCTTTTCGACGCCGTCGGCTTCGGGAATGTCCAAGCGCTTGAACGGCGTGCGGCTCGTGCCCAGGATGGTGCCGCCGCGGGTGAGGATGCCGCTAAAATCGGCGGGCGTCATGACGCGGAACCTGCTGTAGATAAGGCCCTGATAGCCGTCCTCAAAGCCATAAATCTCGATAGGCTCTTCGCTATTGGTCATAAGCGTTTTGACAATGCCGCGCATGGTGGCGTTGAGCGCCTGGCAGTCGCCGCCACTAGTAAGAAGACCGATTCTAAGCATGGTGAATCCTTCCGGGCAAGTTATAACATGCGCATAAGTTTACCCCCGCACACTGTTGATACGGGGGTAAAACGTGTTAGCTCAAGCGTATAGAAATGTAAACAACGTCAGGCGGGCGTAAGGACGACGGTGCCATCTCCTTACAGCGCGAAGGCATCGATGTCGCCCCAGTGGCGGCGCAGCGTGATGGCGGCAGCGGGCTCGGTGTTGTCAAAGACGACCGACCACTGCGTGTTGCTGGTAATGTCTTCCGGATTGGGCTCTTGCGCCGCAGCGCGTAGGGCCTTCCAAGCGACTGCCTCGTTCTGGGCACCGACATGGGCGTCAAGGACATCGGCGATTGCGACGGCGCGCTCTTTACCATGGCCCAGCTCGCCATTCTTTTGGTTGGGCAGCACTTCGTCGCCATAGCAGGCATAGAAGTTCGTAACCTGGCGTACAGGAGTCGCTTTGAAAGCGCGGTCCGGATCGCGCGGATCCCACTCTACTACGCGCGCGTCACCGGCGGCGTCGTTGATAAAGAAGTGGTAATCGCGTCCTGCCATGGCGTGCATGTCGTAGGCGAAAAGCAGGTCGACAGCTTCTTGCGTGGTGGCGGCACGGTCGAGCACCAGGCGGATGGCGAGCGAGGTATTGATGGCGGGGCGTTGCGTGTCCTGGTCACAGGGCTTGGAATCCAGGGTGAGTACGGCAATGGACACGCCGCATTCGTTAACACCGTCGAGCTGGGCAAACGGGCCCATCAACGCCGCGGCGCGTCCGGTGATGGAGTCAAGCGGAGTGTTGGCGCCCAGGTTATTGAGGGCGGCAAACCCGATGGAAGCATAGCCGCCGCGTGGGTGATTGCGCACCAGCAGCGCCGAGGTGTCGTCCTTAAAGTCGTAATTGCGACCGGTGCGCACGCGGCCTTCGGCATCTACGGCGACAAAAGCGCTGCAGGCAAACTGGGGCGCCTGGACATGTGCCGGCACACCGGGCAGCACCTGCGCCACCACGGCATCGATGTAGGCCTGGTCGTCGCGCACGCCAGCGGCGATGATGCGATCAAGATCGTAGTCGTAGGCGATGTCGATTGCGTACAGGTCATAGCCATCCGCGTAGCCGGTCAAGCGTTTGAGCGACGCGGCGGACTTGATTTGCTTGTGATAAACGATACCGGTGGCAGCGGCAAGGCCGACGGCGACTCCCGCGACACCGCAGGCGATGGCAATGTTACGTGGCTTCATGACGGCTCCTCTCGTCCTGTTAGCGCAATTGTCGCAAAAGGAACGCGGGCATGATGGCTCAAGTTGGTGAGCGGCGCGGAATTAAGCACGGAATGAAGAGTGCGGCGCTGGCGTGGCGGGGTATGCTGGAGGGGACCATCAACCCAGCGAAAGGGGAGAGCATGACGGATCAGGAAACGCCCGAGCGCGCGCACGTGACGGCCGACGATATCGAGGCCGCCAACGACCTTATCGACTTTATCGAGGCATGCCCCAGCATGTTCCATACGGCGGCGACCATTATGGCCGAGCTCGACGAGGCGGGCTTTACCTACCTGCCCGAGAACGCGGCATGGGACATCGAGCCGGGCGGGCGTTATTACACGCAGCGCAACACCTCGAGCGTCGTTGCCTTTAAGGTGGGCGAGGACCTGGCCGCGACGTGGGGCGAGGACGGTGTTGCCGGTGACTATCATTTTCAGCTCACGGCGTCGCACAGCGATTCGCCGACGTTTAAGGTCAAGGCTGTGCCCGAGCTCGACGGCGCAGGCGAGACGCTGCGTCTGAACACCGAGGCCTACGGCGGCATGATCGACTACACCTGGTTCGATCGTCCACTGGCGCTCGCGGGCCGCGTGCTGGTGCGCGAGGGCGACCGTATTGAGAGCCGCCTGCTTGCCACCGAGCGCGAGGTTGCCATTATTCCGAGCCTTGCCATCCATATGAACCGTGGCGTTAACGAGAGCTTTGCTCCCAACCGAGCCGTTGACCTGTGCCCGCTCATCAGCGCCGGTGAACTCAAGCAGGGAGATTTTGACGCTCTGATTGCCGATGAGCTGGACGTTGAGCCCGAGCAAATTTTGGGCCGCGATCTGTTCCTGGTCAATCGTCAGGATGCGCGCATTTGGGGCTGGGCCGACGAGTTTATCTCGACGCCCAAGCTCGACGACCTGGCCTGCGCCTACACCTCGCTGCAGGCATTTTTGGGTGCCGAGAACGCGCGCGACGTTTCGGTCTTCTGCTGCTTCGATAACGAGGAGGTTGGCTCCGAGACCAAGCAAGGAGCCATGTCGACGTTCTTGGCCGACGCGCTGCGCCGCATTAACGGATCACTGGGCTTTGACGACGAGTCGTACCATCGCGCCCTTGCCGCCTCGATGCTCGTGAGCTGCGACAACGCGCATGCCGTGCACCCCAACCACGCCGAGAAGTGCGATGTTCGCAACCAGGTCGTACTCAACGGCGGTATTGTCATCAAGGAAGCCGCCAACCAGCACTACTGCACCGATGCCTTTAGCCGCGCGGTGTTCCAAGCCATCTGCGATGACGCCGACGTGCCCACGCAGGCCTTCGCCAACAAGAGCGATATGGCGGGCGGTTCGACCCTGGGCAACCT
>CAJMPF010000194.1 GCA_905215195.1 uncultured bacterium
CTCGGCCTCGGCAGCAAGCTCGGCCTGCAGCTGTGAATCCAGGGAGTTCACGACACTCTGGGCCTCAGCCTGCTGGGCATTGAGCTCGTCGACCTTCTTCTGCGTCGCGGCGACGTTCTTCTCCTGCTCGGTCTGCTTATCGGTGAGCTGCTGCTTAAGGTCCTTGACCTCCTGAATGGTCTGGGCCTGCTTGTCGGAAACCTTGCCGTAGTAGAACAGACGGTTGAGCATGTCGCCCAGATCGTCGACGCCCGTCAGAACCTGAAGGAGACTCAGACCGCCAGTCTTGTACTCACCGGCAACGTAGCTCGAAAGCTTTGCCTGACCCTCGGCAATCTCTTGCTGCTTTTGCGTGATCTCGCCTGCAGTCTGATCAAGCTCCTGCGTCTGTGCGGAGAGTTCTTCATGAATTTGCTGGGTTTGGGTGCCAATCTGCTCGAGTTTGGTACGAGCAGCGGCAAGGTCGGATGCGGTATCGGCATAGGCCGGAGCCACGAGGCCCAGGCCCAAAACACAAGCGAGGGTTGCCGTAGCAGCGCAGCGTGCCATGTTTTTGTGCGTGTTTGCTGTGCGCATGGAGCTTCCTTTCCGGTATCTAAGGGTAGCGGCTAGTCCACCGTTACCAGGCTAAAGAGCTCAACGTCCTCGTTAGAAGGCGTGAGCTTCTTGCGCGGGTTGAGAAACGCAAGCTCAAGGATACAACCGTAGCCCACAAGCTTTGCGCCCATATCTCGCACCAGTTTACCTGTTGCCTCGACGGTTCCGCCCGTCGCGACCAAGTCGTCCAGAATCAACACGGTATCTTTAGAGCTGATGGCATCGGCGTGGATCTCGATAGAATCCGTTCCATACTCGAGCTCGTAGCTCTCGCTTACCGTCTTGCGCGGCAGTTTGCCCGGCTTACGTGCGGGAACAAAGCCGGCACCCAGGGCGACGGCCACGGGCACACCGACCATAAAGCCGCGGGCCTCGGGTCCTACGACCTTGGTAATGCCCATGCCAGCAAAATGCTCAGCCAGGGCATCCACCATGGCCTTCAGGGCCTCGGGATTGCCAAAGAGCGGTGTGATGTCCTTAAAGACGACTCCGGGCTCGGGATAGTCGGGGATATCGACGATATGAGATTCGAAGTCGTACATGGCGTGACCTTTCATGGATTGCCGGGTGAACGGCGGCTATTTACCCGCGTTAGCAGACGAGCTATGCGAGGGGACGACGACCTTGGACGGCTGCACAAGCGACTCGTCATGCGCGGTAACCGCGGGAACGCTTGCCCCATCGCTTTTAGCCTTGGTGGATTCGGAACGCGCGATCTCCTCATCGAGAGCATCGATGTCAGCGTCCTCGACCACGGCGTTGAGCGACTCAAAGACACGGTTCTTAAGGAGCGCGGTGTGCACACCCTCGGTGAGGTCGTGCAGCTTCTTAAAAGCGCGCTCGAGCTTGGCGTCGCGCTCGTCATCGGAGGTATCCATTCCGAGCATGCTCACGAGCACCTGCTCAAACATCGAAGACTCGCGATTTGCCGACGATACGTACTGACGCAGGTTACGCGGCTCGATATGGAAGCGTGACAGCTCGGAGCAGTAGCGGATGATCGGAAAATCGCGACCATCGACAAGCTCGCGATTCTGCGGACTCTTGATGATGCGAATGAGGTCGTTCTCGGCGAGCGAGCGGATAAACGAAATCTCGACGCCCAGCATATCGGGAATGGTCTCAATGGGATGCAGCTTTTGCTTAGTCTCCTTGGGCTCCGTCTTGAGTGGAACATCGGACAGCAAGCCCACCTCGTAGGCGAGCGTTGACAGGTCCGTGGCGTTTTCCAAGCGCTGCTTAATCACGTTGAGCGGCATGTAGCGGGTCTTCTGCAGGTGCAGAATGACCTCCAGGCGATCAACGTCCTCCTTGGAGTACTGACGGTATCCCTTAGGCGTACGATGAGGGGTAATGAGCCCCTCATCCTCTAGAAATCTAATTTTTGAGTTCGAAAGATCGGGGTATGCGCCTCGAAGTAGGTTGACGACTTGGCCGATACTCAGATAGTTGCGTTCGGCCATGCCCTACTCACCGGTTTCGATGCGCTCCGGCGTGCTCTCGTGGTAGATGAGCGTAAACGTACCGATCTGGACGGAAGAACCGTCGTGCAGCGGGGCTGCATTGACGATGGCACCGTCGACCCAGGTGCCATTGAGCGAGCCCAAGTCCTCGATGCGAGCGCCGAGGCCCTCGCGAATAATGCGCGCGTGGCTGCGCGAAACAGTCATGTCATTGAGGAAGATGCCGTTTGCAGGATCGCGGCCGATGGTGGTCACGTCGTCCTCGAGCTCAAAGGCGGCACCAGTCTGCGGACCCTTGACGATGGACAGAACGGGGGCGGTGATGCGCACGTTGGCCATGAGGTCGGGAACGGTGACGTCGCTTGAAGGCACGCGGAATACGCAGGTAGCGTCAGCAGTCTTATCATTCTGAGGCATATTGTTAACCATGTTGTCCATGACAACCCCTAACTTATCGCGGACGTGCCGCAAATAATGAACCGTACGTAATCATACCCCAACGAATCAGTCTTCGATTTCAGGGTTCAGAAAGTCGATGTCCTCGTCCTCGGGATGCGTGAGAGCTTGTTTAATGGCCGCTCCGCCCTTAATGGAGTAGATGACAGCCGTGAGCATGGAGAAGATCACGCCGCCGTACACAAAGAAGATGCCGAGGGGCACCGAGCTTCCGTTGAGGCCCGGGAAGGCCGTAAGGGATGAAGGTAGAAGATGCAGGCCGTCAATAACGGGGAAACCGAGCAGCATGAGCGAGAATCCGGTCATGAGCAGCGCTGTGGCAATCTTTCCGGGGAAGACGACATCGATGGGGCGACGATGATAATGACGCACGATAAGCGTGCCGATGCCCAGATAGATGTCGCGGCCAATAATGAGCACGCAGACCCAGATGGGTAGCTCTCCGCGGACCACCAGTCCCAAGACGCCGGTGAACAGCAGCGCACGGTCGCAGATGGGATCCATGACCTTGCCGAGCCATGAGACCGTCTTAGTCATGCGGGCGATCTGGCCGTCCATCCAGTCGGTGGAGGCGGCAACGGCGTAGATAACGATGGCGATGACGCGGTTGTTATCCGTCACAAACAGGTACAGAAATACCAGGGTGAGGATCAGGCGCGTAAAGGTGATGAAATTGGAGATCGTAAAGATCTTATTCGACGGGTAATCGGAAGTGCCGATAAGCTCCTTTTTGATCTTCTTTTTGATGCCCACAGGACTCCCCCGCTGGTTAACGACAAAACTTTCGATACTATACCCGTTCCGGCGATGTCTATCCAGCGTAAGCATAGAGAGTCCAGACATGTGGAGGGCGCTTTTAGGCGGCGGGGGATTTCGCATTCGTGTACATCAGCCTCCAAACATGTCGAAAAATGTCGATTTTGGTGGCTGATGTACACGTTTTGATTCGGTAATCACATCGAGCGGGAACGTTGTTGCTTTAAGCAAAATAATCATAGTGATTAAAAACAAAAAAGGTCAGGCACTAGGTGCCTGACCTGCAAACTTCTGGGCAGGACGACTGGATTCGAACCAGCGACCCCTTGACCCCCAGCGAGGTCAGAATGACCCTGACCTGTGCTTATTTTGTTAAAACACGCGCAGATAGCGCAAGTAGCGCATTTCCGCATTTGCAAATTTTACCAGCTCAGCGCGGTCTGTCCAGATAGCATATTTTTGGCTTCGAGGAGCGCGG
>CAJMPF010000195.1 GCA_905215195.1 uncultured bacterium
CCGTCCCTTTGAGCCGCATACCTCGCGCAGCCTCGCGGCGGCAGGTGCCGCCGAGGCTGGATCGGACCTGGATGCCGTGCAGATGAATGCCGATGTTGCTGCGCACATGTGCATCGCTGACGGCGAGGTCGTCGAGCTTGTGAGCGACATGGGCCGCGATCGCGTGCGCGTGGAGACGACGCCCTATCTGCATCCGGCGTGCATCTTCACCTCGGCCGCTCCCGGCGGACGCGCATTCGGTGCTGAGGGTGGTGGCCGGCAGGCCCTGGGCGTCGGGCCGCTCGACCACACGCCGCTGCGCTGGGACCCTTTGACGGGTGCCGCGCTCACCCAGGAAAACGCCGTTCGCGTGGAAAAGATCGCGGCGCGCGAGGATAATAACGAGTAATTGACTCAGCTGATGTATTCGACTGATCCACGTTTCTTTTGAAAGGCCGCACATGAGCGATAGCCAGAACATGTCCGATGAGGTACGCGCCCGCCTGCGCGCCATTCCTTCCGTCAACGAGCTGCTTGCCGAGTGGCCGGTGGTGAAGGCGGCGGGGGAGACCTGCGACGCGGTGGTGCATGCCGCCGTCACGGCCGAGCTCGACGAGGAGCGCGCCGCCATTCGCGCCGGCGCCGCCCCGCGCTCTAAGCGCGAGCTGGCATCGGCTATCGAGTGGCGTGCGCATCGCTCCGCGCTGCCGAGCCTGCGTCCTGCCGTCAACGCCACGGGTGTTGTTATCCATACCAACCTGGGTCGAGCCCCGCTCGCGGAGTCGGCCGCCAAGGCCGTGGCCGAGGTCGCACGCGGCTACAGCACGCTCGAGTACAGCGTGGACACCTGCTCGCGCGGGTCGCGCAAGGAGCACGCCGCGCAGCTCATCCGCTCGCTTACCGGTGCCGAGGACGCGCTGGTCGTTAACGATAACGCGGCAGCCGTGCTGTTGGTGCTGGCGACTCACGCCGCGGGCAAAGAGGTCATTGTCAGCCGCGGCGAGCTTGTCGAGATCGGCGGCAGCTTCCGTATCCCCGATGTTATGGAGGCCTCGGGTGCCAAGCTCGTTGAAGTCGGGGCTACCAACCGCACGCATTTGAGCGACTACGAGCGCGCCATCACGCCCGAAACGGCCATGATCCTTAAGGTCCATCCTTCCAACTATCGCATCGAGGGTTTCCACGAGGAGGTAGGTTCTCGGGAGCTTGCCGCCCTGGCCCACAAGCATGGCCTGCTGTTCTACGAGGACCAGGGGTCGGGCGCGCTTTTGCCCGATGACATCCTGGTGCGCGGCGGCGAAGAAACCACGCCGGCTTCGGTTTCGGCGGGGCTCGATCTGGTGTCGTGCTCGGGCGATAAACTGCTCGGCGCCGCGCAGGCGGGCATTATCATGGGTCGTCGCGACCTGGTCCAGGCCTGTGGGTCACATCCGCTTATGCGTGCCCTGCGCCCGGGCAAGCTCGCACTGGCGGCGCTCGAGGCTACACTGCGCATTTATATGGATGGGACGGATGTGGCCCATCGCGAGGTACCGGTGCTCAACATGCTCACGCTTCCGCAGGCTCATCTGGAGCGCCGCGCACGCAAGTTGCGCGATCGTATGGTCGCCGGGCTCGATAAGGCCGGTTGCCCGTGCGCCGTGCAGGTGGAAATCGTCGAGGAATCGTCGACGCCCGGTGGCGGTTCGCTGCCTACCGTCGAGTTGCCCACGATGTGCGTGGCCGTCTGCCCGGTCGACGGGCGCCTGTCCGTCGACGCGCTCAAGCGCTCGCTCGTCCAAGACTTCGATACGCCGGTCGTCACGCGCGCCTCGCACGACCGCATTCTGTTTGATGTGCGCACACTCGTGGGCGACCGCGATATCGAGACGGCGGCATCGACGCTCGTCGCGTGCGTTGCCAAGGCGGTGCGCCGATGAGTGAGGTTCAGGCGCTGGTGGAGTGTCCCGTTATCGTTGGCACGGCGGGCCACGTCGACCACGGTAAGTCGGCACTGATTGAGGCTCTGACCGGCAAGAATCCCGACCGTCTGGAGGTTGAGCGCCGTCGCGGTATGACCGTGGAGCTGGGCTTTGACGAGCTGGCGCTGCCGAGTGGCAAGATCGTTGGCCTGGTCGACGTGCCGGGCCACGCGCATTACTTGCGCGCCATGGTGCAGGGCGCCACGGGTATCGACGTGGCCGTGCTGGTGGTCTCTGCCGTTGAGGGCGTAATGCCGCAGACCCGCGAGCACGTGCATGTGCTGGAGCTGCTGGGCGTCACACACATGGTGGTGGCGCTGACGATGTGCGACCTGGCCGATAGCGAAATGATTGAGCTGGCCGAGCTCGACGTCGATGATTTTTTGTCGGACACCGTGTTTGCCGGCGCGTCGATTATCCCCGTGTCATCCAAGACCGGCGCGGGAATCGATGACCTGCTGGCTGCGCTCGACGAGCAGGTTGCCGCTTGCTGGGATTTCTGTCGCGACCGTGCCGAGCTCACCGATGCCGCACCGCGTCTGCCCATCGACCGCTGCTTTACGATCAAGGGCGCCGGCACCGTCGTGACGGGAACGCTGCACGATGCGCCGGTTGCGGTGGGCGATGAGCTCGTCGCGCTGCCGTCGCGCACGGCCTGCCGCGTACGCGGGATCCAAGTGCATGGCGACACGCAACGGGCGCTGCCCGGTCAGCGTGTGGCGCTCAACCTGGTTGGTGACGGCGTTGCTGCGCTCGATCGCGGTGAGATGCTCGGCGTGGAGGGTCGCTTTGGCCAGACGATGCGCTTTATGATGACGTTTACGTATTTGGGTCGCGAGGGAGCCATGCCGCGTGTTCTCGAGTCGGGTGCGCGTGTGCACGTGATGGCGGGTACGGCCGAGGTAGTCGGTCGCATCATGTTCATGGAGGGCGAGGCCCCCATGGCGGTGGGCGAGACCCGTATCGTTCAGGTGCGCTTGGAGGAACCGCTGCCGCTGCGCGCCGGCGACCATGCCGTGGTGCTGTCCTATTCGCCCGTGATGCTCATTGGCGGCGGGCGTGTGCTGCTTTCGCGCTGCCGTCGCTCGCGCGAGCTTGCCGAAGGGGAGCGTGCGCTGTATGCGGCGCTCGAGTCCGGCGATATCGCGGGCGGTGTGGATGCGTGGCTGGCGCTGCAAGCGCTGCCGGTTGCGGCGGCTGATGTTGCCGAGGCGCTCGATCTTGTTGCCGGCAAGGCTGAGACAGCGTTGCGCGAGTTGGTGGCGAAGGGCGCTGCTTGCGCGCTTGCTGGCTCGGATGGCTCGCTGTATGCAGATGCTTCCGCGCTCGATGCCGCGATGGGCACGCTGGCGGCGACCCTGTCAGCTATGCATGCGGCGGCTCCCAAGGAAACGGGCTTTACGCCCGGCGCCGTTGCCCATGCTGCTTGGCCTACCGCTGACGATGCAATTGCCGCAGCCCTGATTTCCGAGGGCTGCTCGCGCGGCGTGTGCGCCTCTGAGGGCGCCGAGGTGTTCGATCCGCACTCCGCTGCCGCCGCGGCGCGCGTGGTGCGCGAGGCCTGCGAACGCATCGTTGCCTTGCTGGACGAGGCCGGACTCGATGCGCCGACGTTGCCTGAGGTGGGCGAGCAACTGCAGCTCGATCGCGACACCATGACGCGTGCCCTGCGCGAGCTTTCGCTCAACCGCTCGATCGTTAAGGTCGAGCGCGACGTTGCCCTGTCCGCTGCCGCCGAGGCCCATGCGCGCGAGCTTGTTGCCGCCGCCATTGAGGCG
>CAJMPF010000196.1 GCA_905215195.1 uncultured bacterium
CGCCGCGACCGTGCATGAGCACCAGGTCGATATCGTTCTTCTCGGCCCACTTGGCAATGCGCTCCTGTGCGGAGTGCAGCGCGAGCATGGCCGTGGTAGGACCGGCATCCTTGGAGGAGTCGGAGTAGCCCAGCATGACCTCCATGCGGCGGTTGGTCTGGGCAAGGCGCTTTTGCACCACGGGCAGCGTAAGCATCTGGTCGAGCACGTCGACGCAGCCCTCGAGGTCCTCGAGCTGCTCGAACAGCGGGATCACGTCGAGCTCGGGGACATCCTCCTCGTGTGCAAAGGACAGGTGGGCAAGCTCAAAGACGTCGGCCACATGCTGGGCGCTCTTGGTGAACGAGATGATGTAGCGGTGCGCCATCTTCTTGCCGTAGCGCTTTTGGATGGAACCGATAGCGCGGAAGGTATCGATGACCTCGCGCGTCATGGGCTGCAGGTCGCCATGGATACCGTTCTCGTGGATATCCTTGAGGGCGCGGGCATGCACCACGGAGTGCTGACGGAACTCCATCTCGACCATATGGAAGCCGAAGGACTCGACCTGCCAGATGATGGTCTGGACCGGGCCGTAGGCAGCACGGACGGCTCCGCAGGCGGCCAGCGAACGCTGGACGACGCGCAGGTCATCCAGGAACTCGTCGGCACTGTGATACATGGTGTCGGTGATACGGCGCACGGTGGCGTTCAGACGGTCGGCCATGACGAGCATGACGGCGCGATGCGGCTCGTGCTCGGAGATCAGCTCGGCGCGGGCCGTGTAACGAGGGCTCATCTCGACCTGATGGTTCCACAGGTTAATAAGCTCGGCAGAAGGCTTGCTGTAGGTGGCCTCGAGCGTGAGGTTGCGGCCGATGCGGCGGCACTTGTCCTCGAGCTTGAGCACCATGTGAGTGAAGTACTTGGCGGCGACCTCACGGCTCACCTTGGCGGTGACGTTGGGGTTACCGTCGCGGTCAGAACCGATCCAGCTGCCGGGATGGAAGAACGCCGGGCACAGCGGCGGCACGGTACCGGCCTTGTCGCCCAGCACCCAGTCGTCAAAGCGACGATAGATGACGGGGATGACGTCGAACAGCGTGTTATCGAAGATGTCGATGATGGTATCGGCTTCCTCGACCGGCGTGGGCTTCTTGAGCGCGATGGGACTCGTACGCACCAGGGCGTCGATCTCCTGCAGCATATGGCGCTCGTTCTCCACCAGGTCGGAGCCGCCCAGACGCGGACGCTCCTCCAGCAGGTTGGAGATACGGCAAATCTTGTCCTCGACGGCCTTGCGACGGGCCTCGGTGGGGTGCGCGGTAAAGACGGGATGGAACTCAAGCTTGCCGAGCAGCTCGTTGGCGCCCTCGACGCCCAGCTCATTCACCAGCTGGTGATAGGCGACGGTGAGCTCGTTAGCGGGATCGACCTCGGTATCGGTCGACGCACCGGCCTCGCGCTCGCGCAGCTGCGCCACACGGTAGTTCTCCTCCGACAGGTTTGCCAGGTGGAAGAAGCTCGTAAAGGCGCGGACAATGACCTGCTGCTTATCGAGCGGCAGGCTGTCGATCAGATCGACGACCTCACGAAATGCCACGGCGGTGGGCTCGTCGGCGGTGGGCACGCCCTGCTCGTCGACGGCCTCGTCGGCAGCGCGGGTACCGGGGTTGCCGGCATTGGCCACAATCTCGGCCGACAGGATCTTGTCGAACAGGTCCGCGATCTCAGGATCATACTCGCTAAGCACACGGCGCTCCAGGCGCAAGAACAGCGCCAGATTGTCGCGCAGCTCCTCGGGGATCTCGATCTCGGCGAGACGCTCCCTGGACTCGGCATTCGAGCCGATTCGGTTAACGAGGCGGTTGACCACGGCAGCGACGCGCGCCGCGGCTTCGGGTACAGACTGGTTGCTTAGGTTCTCAGCCACGTTTCCTCCCATTCCTCCTTCTATGCACGTAACATGCGGTATTCATTATAGGCGCTTGAGAAATACTTTCGACACTGATTGCGCTTTACCACACAAAAGTATTTTCTGCATTGCAAGGCTTTTTGCCCCAAATGGTCGTATTTCTCGGTGGACGGCATATGCAAACGGGGGCATTCCGCATAAATGCGAAACACCCCCGTAACAATCGCTCTCCATGAGCAGGGCACGTTAGCAGGCCCGCAGCTCAAAAAACATGCGCTACAGGCGCTCGCGAACCGCCTCGACCACGTTGGCCAGATCGACGAGAACCTCGTCATGGCTCTGCATGTCGCGCACCTTGACCTTGCCGGCGGCAAGCTCGTCGCCACCCAGGACTAGGATGAGCTTAGCGCCCACCTTGTCGGCCTGCTTAAACTGAGCCTTGAGCGAGCGACCCTGATAGTCCGCCTCGGTCACGATGCCTGCGGCGCGAAGCTCCTGCGTAATGGTAAAGACGTTCTGGCGCAACTCCTTGCCGGCGTTGGCGACGTAGACACACGGGGCCTCATCGGCACCCAGGTCGCTGCCAAAGGCCTGCAGGGCCAGCAGGGCGCGCTCAAAACCGACGGCGAAGCCGACGCCCGCCGTGGGCTTGCCGCCCTCGAGCTCGACCAAGCCGTCATAGCGACCGCCGCCACCGATGGAGCCGACACCGGCGCCGGGAGCCTCGACCTCAAAGACAGTACGGGTGTAGTAGTCCAGGCCACGCACCAAGGTGGGATCCTCGACATACTCGATGCCCGCCGCATCCAAATAGCGCTTGACCTGCTCGTAGTGCTCGCGGCACTCATCGCACAGGTTGTCACCCATCAGCGGAGCCTCGGCCATGATCTCGCGGCAGTGGTCGTTCTTGCAGTCGAAGGCGCGCAGCGGGTTAAGCTCGGCGCGCTCGCGGCACTCATCGCACATCTCGTCGGCGTGATCGAGAATGAACTGCTTGACCTGCTCGCGATAGGCCGGACGGCACTGGGCATCGCCCATCGAGTTAATGAGCAGACGAAGCTTGGAAAGATCGAAGCCCAGGCGCTTGTAGAACTCCATGAGCATGATGATGCACTCGGCGTCTGCCGCCGGATCGGGAGCGCCGAGCCACTCGATGCCCACCTGGTGGAACTGGCGCAGGCGGCCCTTCTGGGGACGCTCGCCGCGGAACATAGCCTCGGCGTAGTAAGCCTTAAACGGCGTGGAGCCTTGGGGCACCAGGTTGTTCTCCACGACGGCGCGCACCACACCGGCCGTGCCCTCGGGGCGAAGTGCCAGGCGCTGCTTGGGCTTGAGCTTGGTGTCGGTGCCCTCGGTAAAAACGCGCTCCAGGTTGGCGCCGCTAAAGACGCGGAACATCTCCTTGCGCACGACGTCGGTCGACTGGCCGATGCCGTGGACAAAGACGTCCACCTGCTCGATCGCCGGCGTTTCGATGGGCTTAAAGCCAAACGGCTCGAATACGCCGGCAGCGATCTGCTGCATCTTTTGCCAGGCGCGCATCTCGGCGCCGATAAGGTCGCGGGTTCCCTCCGCCTTCTGTGCCTGCATGGGCAAACACCTTTCTTTTGTATCGCGTCATAGGTAGTGAACATTATACGGCACAAAGCAGCAACGCGGCGGCGCGTCTGACCGAACGAGGGTATGGGGGCTCGTTCGGCCAGACGCGCCGCCGCTGTTTGTGATCCCTTTTCCTCCGTCCCCTTCGGGTCACATGATCTGCTGGGGACGGAGGAAAACGGATCATTCGTAGGCCCGTGG
>CAJMPF010000197.1 GCA_905215195.1 uncultured bacterium
CCGCGCTATCCCCGGGATAGTAGCTGCCAAATGAGAACGCCTCCATTAGCAGCCCTCCTCTCGCGTGGGCGCCTTGGAACCGGCCTGACACGGAGCCCTCAAAGGTCCTTCCGCGCAGCCCAGCAGCAAGCCGGCCAGCTCGTCGGCCAGTGCCTCAACCGTATAAAGATAGTCGCAGCGGAGCGGCACACCGGCTTGCGCAAGCGCCAGCGCCATGCGCTGGGCGGCAGGAACGCCCAGGCCGATTGACTTGAGCTCGTTCGCGCGCGCAAACACCTGCGCGGGCGTTCCCTCAGCAAACACGGCGCCCTCGTTCATCACAACGATACGGTCACAGCAATTTGCCAGGTCATCCATGCTATGCGAAACCATGACAACAGTCAGGCCCTCGCGATGGAACCGATCGATGAGCCCCAGGAAATCCCTGCGCGCAGCCGGATCGAGCCCCGCCATGGGCTCATCGAGCACCAGGACTTCGGGCTCCATGGCGAGCACGCCGGCGAATGCCACACGCCGTTGCTGACCGCCCGAAAGCTCAAAGGGACTCTTGTCGCCGACCGTGGAAAGGTCGAGGCCCACGCGTGAGAGCGATGACTCGACACGACGGTCGACTTCATCTTGCGGCAAGCCAAGGTTATGCGGACCAAACGCCACGTCCTGCGCCACGGTTTCGGCAAACAGCTGACGCTCAGGATATTGAAACACCACGCCGACCTTGGCCTTAACCGCGGCGGCGTCTTTCTTGTTTGACAGATCGAGCCCCAGCGCGCGAACGGATCCCTCCTGGGGGCGAATCAAACCGTTGAGATGCTGGACCAGCGTCGACTTACCCGAACCGGTATGACCTGCCAAGCCCAGGAACTCGCCGCGACGCACCGTCAGCGATACATCGCGCAGCGCCCACGGGCTGCTTGGGTCGTTTCCCCAGAGAGCCTGTTTGTTCGATTTGTCCGCAGTGGCCGAGCGCTTGTGCCAGCGGTGGCGCTCGCGCGGACTGAGCGAATAACTGTACGAAACATGGGATAGTTCGATGACGGGCTCCGACGCGTTGTCCTCGTTGTCTACCGGAACAGTGCCGTCAGCGATTTCCAACTGGGATGCGGAAGACTGTCCCGCGGTGTCTGCCCCACTTCGCTCGGCATAAGCCTGCGCAATCTCAGCGACCATATCCACCTCGCGCACCTGCGCATGAACAGGCACGCCCTTCGTACGAAGCGCCATGCCCAGACGACACGACTCCGGCATATCCAGGTTGAGCTGCGCAAGCTCATCCGCCCGCGTCAAAATTTCCTCGGGCGTACCGAGCATGGCAACGTGCCCCGCCCGAAACACCGCGACACGATCGGCCTCGGCGGCTTCTTCCATAAAGTGCGTAATCATCACGATGGTCATGCCGCGATCGTGCAACGCGCGGCAAGCCTTCATGAGACCCTTACGTCCACGCGGATCGAGCATCGAGGAAGCCTCGTCCAAAATGAGAACGCGCGGTTCCATGGCAAGCACGCCGGCAAGCGCCACGCGTTGCTTTTGGCCACCCGAAAGCGCATGGGTCTCGTGGCGCTCAAAGCCCACCAGGCCCACGCCCTTCAGCGCCTCACGTACGCGCTGCGCAATTTGCGCCGATGGCACGCCAAGGTTTTCGGGACCAAACGCAACGTCATCTTCGACAAGCGTTGCCACCAGCTGATCATCGGGATTCTGGAACACCATGCCCGCGGTCGAACGAATGTCGTAGACCAGCTCGGGGTCGGACGCATCCATGCCGTTGATGCGTACCGTGCCCGCATCGGGCTGCAACAGTGCATTCAGATGCTTGGCAAACGTCGACTTGCCCGACCCATTGCCACCGAGAATGCAGAAAAACTCGCCGTCCTCGATATTCAGATCGACGCCGTCGAGCGCCGGTACGGCACCGTCATAGCTAAAGGAAACGCCCCGACACTCAATCATGCGCGGCCTTTGACCTGGTCCTTTTTAGGCGTGATGAGGTTGGAGACCGCTTTATACACCGCCAGTGTCAACACCGAGTTAAGCACGGTCTTGATAAGGTTGAACGGCAGTACGGCAGGAATCATGAGCGGGGCGATCACATCGACCGAGCCATACCAGAACCATACGCCAATGGTAAGGTTCGCGACCATGGACAGCACCGTAGCGGCAATGACGCCGAGCACCAGACCAATCACGGCACCCTTGTAGGTGTGCATCTTTTGGTAGACGATCGCCGCAGGCAGAATATAGCCCAGCGTAGCGACCAGGTTCATAAGCGCGCCGACCCAGTCGCCCGTGGTGAGCGCATGAATGACGATCGCCATGGCGGCAACAGCTGTGCCGGCACCAGGGCCATACGCAAATCCACACACCATCGCCGGCACCAGCGACGGGTCATACGTCAAAAACGGCGCCGAAGGAAGGATAGGCAGCTGCACGTACATAAACAGGGCGCCCAAGGCACACATCAGCGCCATGGTAACGAGCTGTTTGGTGCTCCACCTATTCGTGTTCTCAAAATGGATATGCTGCGACTGTTCAGACATAAGATCACCTGCCTCTTTCATCCGGACTCTAACCGTTGGTACTGGGATCTCACCAGTTCAGCCGGCATGCGAACCAACACACGCACGGGTCGCGGACTCATCGGCTCGGTCGCAGGCATCTCGCCTGCGCCACGGCACCCCTTTGGCACCGCCCGATTTACCGCCAGTGGGGAATTCCACCCCGCCCTGAAACAGCAATTGCAAGTGTAGCACGAGCAATCGTTCGCGCAAGTATGCCAAGGGTAATTTCTGGCGGAGATCAGTTGCCAAAACAACCACGTTCCCCACTCATCCCAAAGTAACGCGCCTTTCGCGCAAAGCGCGAAACAGCGAAGGGGACACGTGTCCCTATCAACCACGTCCTTCTCCGCCCACGCCGACCTCAAGGCCGTAAACGCAGGGAATCCGGGGGCGGGACGGGGACTTCTCTCCGGAATATTCCGCAGGACGCAAAGAGGCTCCGCAGCGCGAAGCGCGATGCGGAGCCTCTTTACATGTCCGAGGACGTTCCAGAGAGAAACCCCGTCACGCCCCCGGATTCCCGGTGGGAGTTCTAGACCTTGTCGGCCTTAGTACATACCGCCGCCCTGCTGACCAGCGGTAGCAGCAGCGATAGCGTCCTCAAGCTGAGTGTTCTTGGGCACATCGGAGACGGTGGCCTCGGTGATGAGGATCAGGCTGGCGACAGAAGCAGCGTTCTGCAGGGTGACGCGGCTGACCTTGACGGGGTCGAGGACGCCCATCTCGATCATGTCGCCCCACTCGCCGTTGGCAGAGTTGAGACCCTGGCCGGCGGGCAGCTCGGCAACCTTGTCGACCACGACAGCGCCCTCAAAGCCAGCGTTCTTGGCGATGGTAGCAACCGGAGCAGTCAGAGCCTTCTTGACGATGTCGACACCGATCTTCTCCTCGGGGTCGTCGAGTTCAACGGCGTCGAGCGCAGGAGCAGCGTCCATGAAGGCGACGCCGCCACCGGCGACAATGCCCTCCTCAACAGCAGCGCGGGTTGCCTGCAGGGCGTCCTCGACGCGGTGCTTGATCTCCTTGAGCTCAGACTCGGTAGCAGCGCCGACCTTGATGACGGCAACGCCACCGGAGAGCTTGGCCAGGCGCTCCTGGAGCTTCTCACGGTCGTAGTCGGAGGTGGTGGTGGCAA
>CAJMPF010000198.1 GCA_905215195.1 uncultured bacterium
TCTTTCGCAACCGGGATGGAGATGCAAGGGACGGCCCCTTGCCCGGGGCCGGGGCGGGGAGTCTCGGCTGCCGAGGGCGGCCCGGCATTGCCGCCGGGCCATCCCCGTCATGAGGTCATGCTCGACATCTCCTCAGCCTTTCGGGATTGGCCCGAAGTCGAGAAATTTCCATCAGCTTCCCGTCGGTCGATGACCGGTTCACCACGCAGGAAGAGCGTGACGGAAGGTCTCGCAAAAAGGCTCCGAGCGCGGCGTGCTCACGCCCGTCGTGGTGCGCCCGAAGGGGGATGGCTGCTACGAGCTCGATCATGTGCGAGGAGAAGACGAACCAGTCGTTGCAGATCCAATATGGATCTCGCCAACCTCGGCAAGCTGCTCGATGAGTGGAAGTCCTGTCGGGTCGTCTATTTCAACACCACCCAGAATGATGGTGTCATCGCGCAGGTCGATCTGTGTGTTGAACACAGCGAGGTTAAAGCCAGAGGCTACAAATCCGATAGCAGCCAGGACGAGCCCCGTGGCAACAAGCCCACCCGCTACGGCAAGGTAAATCTTTTTTACGCTGGACATGTTTGCACTCCTTCCTATGCCGTGAGCGGCGCCGCTTCAGCGACCCTGCGGCTCTTATTGCCTCGATCTTTCCAGAAGGGCGAAACGGCTTTCTTCGCCCAAAGGGCAGAGAGGCGCGCGATTTGCTTGGACGCCGTCCAGGCGCCGGCTCCCGCGAGAAGCGCCACACCGATGGAAGCGAATCCCATTCCCATCGAGGTTAAAACGTACGGAACATGCACGATAATGATGCCGTCCACGGCGAACAGGAGCCCCACCACGCCCGCGCCCCCGAATGCCGCGGCCACGATCCACACGCAGAGCGCAAGAACCCAAATGCAGATGTAGACCGTAGCGGCAACGGCGACGAACGCGAGCAGCAGCGGAATCCATACCGGAGAGCCCACGATGGCGAGCGCCCATAGAAGCGCCGTGCTCTTGCGCTTGGTCCTCGCAATTGCGCGCGGCACGGCGGGCAGTTCGTCGAGCGTTGCCCCGGCGACCTCACCGAGCGTGCCCATGGCGGCCACAGCCTCGGCCTCCGTCATGCCGTCCTCCATACGGTCGGCGATGACCTCCGCGTAGAACTCCTGCGTTTCCTTTACCTGATCTGCCGGCAGGCAGGCCAGAAGCTCGCCCAGCCGGTTCAAGAACTCATCGCGCGTCATGGTGCGCTCCCTTCACGTAACGGTAGATCTCCTGCACGGATGGCCATTCGGCGAGGAACTCGGCGATACGCTCATGCCCGGTGTCCGTGATGCGGTAGTACCTTCGCAGCCGCCCGTTGTGCTCGGCGGAGCGCGCCGTGATGCACCCCGCCTTCTCCAGGCGCTTGAGCAACGGATAGAGCGTGGACTCCGTGAGCCCCATGCTCGCGGGCACGTCCTTTACGATCTGATAGCCGTAGGATTCCTCGCCCGAGACGGCCGCGAGTACGCAGGCCTCGAGGAAGCCGCGCTTCATCTGTGCCTCCATCCGCACACCTCCTTTCGTAGTATACTGTGTAACACCTACTATATGACACATAGTATATGATGTCAACAGTTGTCGTAGTCGTTGGGGACGTTCTTGAATGACTAGTCGTTTAAGAACGTCCCCAACGACTACTTCTATACAGCAAAAAGGGGTGCTGACCATTTCGGTCGGCACCCCTTTAAGTTGCGGTGAAATAGGGACTAAATGGGGGCTCTAGACGCCAAAACAGCCCCTATTCCACCGCAACTTCATGGGGATGTGTGACAATGCCCGTCGGAAAACATCTGCTGTCTTTGGGGGCCTATCTATGCTGTACGAGTTTTGTGCCGAGAACTTTGAACGGGTGCCGGCGGCCATCGAGGCCGGTGCGGGGCGCATTGAGCTGTGTGACAACCTCGCCGTCGGTGGCACCACGCCTTCCGCCGGCGTTATTAGCGCTACAGTCAACTACGCTCACGAGCATGACGCGCGGGTGATGTGCATGATTCGTCCGCGTGGCGGCGACTTTCATTACAACCAGGACGAGCTGCGCATGATGGAGATGGACCTGGGCCTTGCCGTGAGCGCCGGCGTTGACGGCCTGGTCTTTGGCTGCTGCAAGCCCTGTGCCGGCGGCTGGGCGCTCGACGAGCTCACCCTCGGCGCTCTCGTGATGGCTGCGGGCTGTGCGACCGAGGAGTGCAAGCGCGAGTCCCTTGACATCACCTTTCACATGGCATTTGACCAGCTCTCGCCCGAGGCTCAGCTCGATGCGATTGATACACTTGCCGACTGCGGCGTTACGCGCATCCTCACGCATGGCGGTGCGACCGGTACGTCGATCGAGGATAATTTCGATCACCTGGCTCGTTTAATCGAGTATGCGGGCGATCGTTTGACCATTCTTCCCGGCGGCGGCATCACTACGGCAAATCGCGACGCGGTCGCGGCGGCGCTAGGCGTCTCTGAGCTCCATGGCACCAAGATCGTGCCGCTGGAGGTATAACCCGTGGCGCTGGTATTTGACGTTCAGCAGGCGAGCGGCAAGCCCGACGATAATCGTCGCCCTGGCACCGCGTGCCCCTTTTGCGATACCGAGGGACTCGCCAATATCATCCGGCGCGACGGCGACTGCATCTGGCTCGAGAATAAGTTCAAAACCCTGCGCGCCACCCGTCAAACCGTGCTGATCGAGTCAGCCGATCACGATGCCGACCTGGTGACCTATGAGCCAGATGAACTCCACCATGTGATGAGGTTTGCCCTGGATTGCTGGCAGCAGATGATCGATTCACGGCAGTATCGAAGCGTGCTCATGTACAAGAACAAGGGTCCTCTCTCGGGCGGTAGTCTCGTTCATCCGCACATGCAGATTGTGGGTTTGGAGCAGGAAGACGGCTATGCTTCGTTGACTTCCGCCAATTTCGAAGGCATCAATGTCTGGCAACAGGGGAGAATCGCGGCCAACATCTCAACCGAACCGATCATGGGGTTCTTTGAGGTCAACGTTTCAGCCCCGCAGGGAATCGCCGCCAGCGATGACACAAGAGACCAAGCCGAGGCAGATCTCTTCGCCGATGCGATCCAGGTGGCTCTGCGCTATATCCTGAACGAGCACCACGGTGGTCGCGCAGAGTCGTACAACTTGTTCTTCTACCACATGGACGGCCGGACCATTGCCAAGGCGCTGCCACGTTGGGTGGTATCTCCCTACTTTGTGGGCTATCGTTTGGCCCAGGTCAATGCCGAGACGACGCTCGATGTTGATGCTGAGCGCCTACGCGCGCATCTGGAAACGCTCGTATAGCAAGGCTAACGCCCGCGCAATGCGGACAGTCTAGCGTGCCATAGCGTCGCGCCCGGCCTCGACCCGCTTGCGCTGTTTGGCGCGCTCCTCGCCGGTCAGACGTTCAAAGAGATGTCCGATAAGCGAGGCGAGTACCTGCTGAAACAGCGTGCCGCACATGACGGGGAACACGACCTCGCCGGGAAAATACTGTGTGGCGATGACGGCGCCCGAAGAGATATTGCGCATGCCACAGGTAAAGCACATGGTGGTCGTCTCGCTATACGGCAGATGCAGGACACGTGCGACCAGGATGCCGATGATAAGGTTGATTTCCGATCTCAGCCGAACACATTGAGCAAATAGGCCATTCCCGCAGTT
>CAJMPF010000199.1 GCA_905215195.1 uncultured bacterium
AGCGGCAGCGGGCGCAGCAGGGGCAGCCGCGGGAGCGCTGGGCGCGCCGGTCATCTCCTCCAGCTCGACCTCGTAGACAGTGCCATTGACGTTGACTCTATACTTCTTCATGATGCGTTCCTCCTCAAACTTTCTTGATGGATACGATACGGATAGCGGAAATGTCTGTGCCCATGTCCTCAGCGATAGAGGCGGCGATGGCGGCCATCATGGCGATGCGGTGGTCGTTGTGCGAATCGACCTCGGCGCCGGTAAAGGCATCGACGCCCTTGATGATGAGGTCGTCGCCGGCAATGCGTATCTGCGCGCCCAGTGCGGTGAGCTCGCGGGTGGTAGTGGCCAGACGGTCGGATTCCTTGATGCGCAGACGGGCGCAATCGCGGATAAAGGTGCGGCCCTGTGCCAGCGAGGCCACGGCCGAGATAACGGGCACCAGGTCGGGGATGTCGTGGGCGCTCATCTCAAAGCCGGCGAGCTTGTCGGACTGCACGGTGGCGGCGTTGGTGGAGCGCACGATGCGAGCGCCAAAGCGCGAAAGCGCGGCAAGCACGTTGCGGTCGCCCTGTGCAGAGCTCAGCGACACGCCTTCCACGGTGATGGGGTCGGAGCCGATGGCGCCGGCACACAGCCAAAAGGCCGCATTGGACCAATCGCCTTCGACGGCCACGCTGCCGGGCGTGCGGTACGAGCCACTGCTCACGCGGAAGTTTGTGACCTCGGGCTGACCGTCCTTGGCGGGAATGCGCTCGACGTTGACCTCGACGCCGAAGGCCTTCATGGCCTGGATGGTCAGATTGATGTAGGGGCGGCTCTCAATGAGGCCGGTCACCTGCACGCAGGAGGGCTGGGCCAGCAGCGGGGCTGCCAGCAGCAGGCCCGAGATGTACTGCGAGCTTACGTTGCCCGGCAGCACAAAGGTGCCCGGGCGCATGCGGCCGCTCGTCTTGAGCGGAAAACCGCCCAGACCCTGTAGGTCGCAGCCGGCGGCGATGATCTCGTCCGAGAGCGGGGAGAGGGGGCGTGCGCCCAGGCGTCCCTGGCCCACAAAAGTTGCTTCTGCGCCCAGCGCGCAGGCGACGGGCAACATAAAGCGGAGTGTGGAGCCGCTTTCGCCGCAGTCAAGCGTTCCGCCGGCAAGTGCCTTGAGCAGGCCAAACTCAATACTCTTCATAGTGGGATGGACCTGGAAGCCATCCTCGACGGTCTCGATGCGAGCGCCCAGTGCCGTAAGGCAACGCACCGTAGCCTCGATGTCGGCGCAGGTGGTGTTGCAGGTAACGTGCGTCTCGCCGTTGGCAAGCGCGGCGCAGATGATCAGGCGATGCGCCATCGACTTGGACGCGATGGCGGGAACGGTGCCCTTAAGCGGGGACGGGGTGATGCGGGCTAGCATGCGAATGCGTCTCCCTTCTGGCCGAGGCCCTCGGCAATGAGTTCGTGGAAAGTAGAAAGCGGCGTTCGGTCGATGCTGCAGCGGCCGATGCCGTGCGGAATCACCAGATCGATGGTGTCGCCCGCGCGCTTCTTGTCGTGGAGCGCCTCGGCAAAAACGGCATCGGCATCTAGGTCGCAGCGGGTCTTGAGGCCATGGCGGGCGCAGAGCTCCTCGATACGACCGGGCAGTGCAGCATCGCAAATGCCGTGCAGAGCCGCGGCGCGCGTGATGATGCCCATGCCGATCGACACGCAGTTGCCGTGTCCGAGCTCAAAGTGCTCGCAGGCCTCGACGGCGTGTCCGGCGCTGTGTCCAAAGTTGAGGAGCTTGCGCTGGTTGGTCTCGCGCTCGTCGGCAACGACCACGGCGCGCTTGATGTCGATATTGCGGGCGATGATGAGCGCTACGCGGGCCACATCGCGGTTGAGCAGCTCCAGCGTGAGCGGGGTCTTCTCCAGCTCGGCGAAAAGCTCCGGGTCGGCGATCACGGCGTGCTTGATGACCTCGCCGCAGCCGTCGGCGAACTGCTCGGGCGTGAGGGTGGCTAGGCACCCCACGTCGGCGATAACTACGCTCGGCTGCCAAAAGGCGCCGGCCAAGTTCTTGCCGGCAGCCAGGTCGATGGCGGTCTTGCCGCCCACCGACGAATCAACCATAGCGAGCAGGCTCGTCGGGATCTGCACAAACTTGCAGCCGCGCATGTAGGTGGCGGCCACAAAACCCGCCAGGTCGCCCACGACGCCGCCGCCGAGTGCCACGATCACATCGGAGCGCGAAAGCTCGTGTTCGGCCACAAACTCCAAAATGGCAACATAGGTTTCGGCGCGCTTATGGGCCTCGCCGGCCTCGAAGGTGCAGATACTCACTTCGTAGCCTGACGCCTCCAGGCTCTGCTTAACGGGCATCTGGTAGAGCGGGCCCACGTTGGTGTCCGTCACGATGACGGCGCGAGTGCCTCCGGCGGTGGCGCGAATGAGCGGCCCTGCCTGTTCCAGCAAAAAGGTGCCCACGTGTACCTGGTAGGGGCGTGCGGTGTCGATATCGATGGTAATCGCCATAAGCTTCGGTCCTTTCGACCTGGCGTGATAGATGGTCTAGTGGGAGGCCTCGTCGTCGAGTGCGCGCTTAATGCGGTCGCCCTCGGCAAGGAGATTCTCCAGATAGCGCTGGTCGCGTTCCTTGAGCGCACGGCTGTAGGCGCCAAGCGAGTCGATCAGGTGGTCGATCTCGAAGGCGAGCGCATCGGCGTCGTCGACCATGAGCTCGGACCACATTTGCGGGTTGAGGTGCGCCACGCGGGTGAGATCGCGGTAGCTACCGGCCGAAAAGCCGTGGTGGACCTGGGCGGTGGGGCTTTTGACGTAGGCGTTGGACACCACGTGTGCGAGCTGGCTCGTAAAGGCGATCACGCGGTCGTGTTCGGCGGCGGTGGTCACGCTGAACTTGCCAAAGCCCAAGGGGCGCACCATCTCGCGCACCTGGCCCAAAAGCTCCAGTTTGAGCGCATCGTCCACCGCGGGCGGCACGAGCACGAGTGGCGCGCCCTGGAACAGGTCGGCGCGGGAGTGTGCGTAGCCCGAGTACTGCGTGCCCGCCATGGGGTGTGCGCCCACAAAGTAAAAGCCGTGCTCACGGGCAAGCTCAAAGGCACGTTCGCACACGATGCCCTTGACGCCCACGGTGTCGATCACCACGGGACCCATGATGGCCTCGGTGTCGGTGGCGTCGGCGAGGGCCTGGGCATGCGCCTCGAGCCACTCGATGCAGGCCTCGGGGTAGCAAGCCAGGACGATGATGTCGCATTCGCCGAGTGTCTCGTCGTTGAGCTCTCCGGCGACAGTGCCCATGCTGGCGGCCGTCATGACATCGTCATCGGGGTCCCAGGCCAGCACGCGGACGCCCGCCTGGGCATAGCCGCGGGCAAAGCTCCCGCCGATGAGGCCAAGGCCGACGATACCGGCGCACTTGGGGCCGCCCTGGTTAACGCGCGCGTTTCTCACCGTACCCATGGGCTACTCCATGGTCTCTTGGCAGACGACCTCGCGGATGGCGCGGATGCGGCGCATGGTGTCGTCGAACTGGTCGGGGGTGAGGGCCTGAGCGCCGTCGGACCATGCGCGGCTGGGCTCGTCGTGGACCTCGATCTCCAGACCGTTGGCGCCGCAGGCAGTCGCGGCGAGCGCCATGGGCTCAACATAGCGGGTGTAACCGGTGGCGTGGCTGGGGTCGGCG
>CAJMPF010000200.1 GCA_905215195.1 uncultured bacterium
GGCCTGCGCCGACGTCACGATTATCCGTAGTTCCGTCGGTCCTACCATTGGCTCGCACGTGGGGCCCGGCATGGTGGCACTTGCGTTTTGGGGTAAGAACCGCGCCGAGAAAGCCTCGCTTTCCGACCGTATCGCCCGCCGCGTGCGCGGTCAGTAGGCAAGCGCTACGACCGCAGGCGTCCCGCAGCTCAAGCGCTGGCGCTGAGTATTCAACCTGGTAACAACATCCAACCCAAAAGGAAAGGTTTCATGGCAAACAAGCTCTCCGTCGCATTTATCGGCACCGGAATCATGGGTGCCCCCATCGCCGGCCACATCCTGGATGCCGGCTATCCCGTCACGGTCAACAACCGCACCAAGTCCAAGGCTGCTGCGCTTATCGAGCGCGGTGCCGCCTGGGCCGATACGCCGGCCGATGCCGTGGCTAACGCCGATGTCGTCTTTACCATGGTGGGCTATCCCTCCGAGGTCGAGGAGCTCTACCTGGCGGGCGACGGCCTGCTTGCGTGCACCAAGCCGGGCGCGGTCTTAATCGATCTCACCACGAGCTCGCCCGAGCTCGCCCGTGACATTGCCGAGGCCGCCCAGGTTTCTGGTCGCATGGCGTTTGACTGCCCCGTCACCGGCGGCGAGTCGGGCGCTATCGCCGGTACGCTCACGGCTATCGTGGGCGCTACCGAGAACGACATCGCGCCGGTCCGCGATATCCTTGCCACCTTTGCGGCTAACATCTGCTGCTTCGACGGCGCCGGCAAGGGCCAGGCTGCCAAGCTCGCCAACCAGGTGTCGCTGGGCGCCTGCATGGTCGGCATGGCAGACGCCATGGCATTTGCCGAGCTGAGCGGCCTTGACCTGGAGAAGACCCGCCAGATGATCCTGGGTGGTACCGGCAAGTCCGGCGCCATGGAGAGCCTGGCGCCCAAGGCGCTCGACGGCGACTACAAGCCCGGCTTTATGGTCGAGCACTTCATTAAGGACCTGCGTCTGGCGCTCGCCTACGCCGATGACCGCGAGCTCGCGCTGCCCGGCGCCGACGTCGCCTTTACGCTCTACGACATGCTCGACGCCATCGGTGGCGCCAAGCTGGGCACCCAGGCCATCACGGTACTCTACAAGGAGGAAGCCGACGCCATCGCCGCCGGTCTGGACTGGTCGCAGTATCGCCCCGAGGAGCATGGTGCTCACGAGGAAGGCTGCGGTTGCGGCGAGCACGGCGACGACCACGAGTGCGGTTGCGCCCACGGCCATGACGACGGCCACGAGTGCTGCTGCGGCCACCATCACGGGGAGTAGCGCCCATGAGCTGGACGTTCGTGGTGCTTGCGCTGGTGCTCTTTCTCTTTGCGATCTACATCGGCTTTTTGTGCGGCCAGTGGGCGTGCGAAAAGCGCGTCATCACCAAGCGCGACTACTGGATTGCCAACTTTGCAGGAGCGGCGGCAGTCGTCCTGCTGACCTGGGTGTTCTCGCTGTTCCCGCTGGTGCAGTTTGCGCCGATCGGCTGGCTCGGCGGCTTTATCGCCGGCCTTAAGATGAGCTTTGGCGAGTCCGTCGGTCCGTGGCGCAAGCACGACGAGGTCTTTAACGTCAACAAGGCCCATCGCGCCGCCGCCGACGCGGGCGACGCCGAGGAGCGCCGCCGTGCGCGTCGCAATGGCGCGGCCGACCGACAGCTCATCTCGGTCACCGATGACAGCAAGGGTGCTGGCAAGCACGCTAAGAAATAGTAAGAAGAGGTAACTATGGCAGAAAACAAGGAAGAACAGCTCACCGACGAGGAGCTGGCACAGCTTCAGCTGGCAGAGGAGAACGAGAACGCCGTCGACCGTCTGGTCAAGGAGCTCGGCTGCCCCACGCGCCGCATCCGTCAGTTTGCCGCCCGCGTGCTGCACCTGCTTGCCGAGCGCGATCCGCAGCGCGTCGTGCCCTGCGTGCCCGCGCTGATCGAGGCACTTGACCGCCCCGAGGCTCAGACCCGCTGGGAGGCCCTCGATGCCCTTGCGGCGCTCGCCACCACCTGCCCCGAGCAGCTGGGCGATGCCTTTGAGGGCGCCGAGACCGCGCTGTTCGACGAGATTTCCTCCACGCTGCGCTATGCCGCCTTCCGCCTGCTGTGCGTGTGGGGCGCCACGAGTGTCGAGCGTTCGCGCGAGGCTTGGCCGATCCTGGACGAGGCCATCCAGTGCTACCACGGCGACCTCGAGTATCGCGATATGCTCGGTTGCCTGTACGAGTTTAGCCAGGGCGAGATCGACACCAAGGTCGCCGAGAAGCTCGCGCTGCGCCTTAAGTTCGATGCCGAGAACGGCAAGGGCAGCTATCTCAAGGCCCGTTCGAGCGAGATTTGCGAAATGCTTGTTAAACGTTTTGGCCTGGATCTCTCCAAAAAGAAGAAGCGTGCTAGCGTTAAAAAATCTGACGACGCCGAAAACGAGGAGTAACAGATTATGGCGCACGATGTAGTCCTGATTCCCGGTGACGGTATCGGTCCCGAGATTACGCAGGCCATGCGCCGCGTGGTCGAGGCCACCGGTGTCCAGATCAACTGGAACGTCCAGGAGGCCGGTGCCGGCGTCATGGACGAGTTTGGCACGCCGCTGCCCCAGCACGTGCTCGATGCGGTCGCCGAGACCAAGGTCGCCATCAAGGGTCCCATCACCACGCCGGTCGGCACGGGTTTCCGCAGCGTTAACGTCGCCCTGCGCAAGCACTTTGACCTGTACGCCTGTGTGCGCCCTTGCCTGTCGCAGCCGGGCGACGGCTCGCGCTTCCGCGACGTCGACCTGGTCATCGTGCGCGAGAACACCGAGGACCTCTATGCCGGCATCGAGTTCGATGAGGGGGCTGCCGAGGTCGAGGAGCTCTCGCAGCTTGTCGAGCGCTCGGGTCAGAAGGCCTTCGCCGCCGATTCCGCTATCTCGATCAAGCCCATCTCCATCGCCAAGAGCCGCCGCATTGTGGAGTACGCCTTTGAGTACGCCCGCCGCTGCGGCCGCAAAAAGGTGACGGCCGTGCACAAGGCCAACATTATGAAGGCGACCGACGGCCTGTTCCTGCGCGTGGCGCGCGAGGTGGCCGCCAACTATCCCGATATCGAGTTCAACGACATAATTGTCGACGCCACCTGCATGGGCCTGGTCCAGAACCCCAACGACTTCGATGTCCTGGTGCTGCCCAACCTGTACGGCGACATCGTGAGCGACCTGTGCGCCGGCCTGGTAGGCGGCTTAGGCATGGCCCCCGGCTCCAACATCGGTGCCGACTGCGCCATCTTCGAGGCAACGCACGGCTCCGCGCCCGATATCGCTGGCCAGGATATCGCCAACCCCACGGCCGAGATCCTCTCTGCTGCGATGATGCTCGATCACCTGGGCGAGAACGACGCTGCCAATCGCATTCGCGCCGCCGTCTCTGCCACGCTCGACGAGGGCGAGCAGGTTACCGGTGACGTGCGTCGTGCCCAGACCGGCTCCGTCGAGGGCGCCGTGGGCACGCGGGCCTTTGCCGATGCCGTTATCGCGCACCTGGCCTAAGGTATGCACGCTGCAAACGCCTAAATAGTACTTAAGTGGGTTGATTTCCGATCTCAGCCGAACACATTGAGCAAATAGGCCATTCCCGCAGTT
>CAJMPF010000201.1 GCA_905215195.1 uncultured bacterium
TAAAGTCGTTGATTTGATGGAAGGGGGTTCGTATGGCTAAGGACACCATGAGGCTCACGTCCATGACGGCCGCGAGCGGTTGAGCCGCTAAGTTGGGCCCCGGAGCCCTCGCCCAGGTCCTGGGCGATTTACCCAATGTGCATAACGACAACTTGCTCGTGGGGTTCGATACCTCCGACGATGCGAGCGTCTTCCGCGTAGGGGAGAACCTGGGGCTCGTGCAGTCCATCGACTTCTTCCCGCCGATGGTCGACGACCCGTTTCTGTTCGGCCAGATTGCCGCGGCAAACTCACTGTCGGACATCTACGCCATGGGCGGGCGGCCGAGCCATGCCATGAACCTGCTCTGCATACCCAGTTGCCTGGGCGTCGAGGTTGCCGGTCAGATTCTGGCGGGCGGCGCCGACAAGTGCGTCGAGGCGGGTTGCTCCATCGCGGGCGGCCATACCATCAACGACGACGAGCCCAAGTATGGCCTGTCTGTGAGCGGCTTTGTCGCGCTCGACCGCATGCTCGCCAACAGCGGTGCTCGCGTGGGCGATGCGTTGCTGCTGACCAAGGCGATCGGCTCGGGCATCATCACCACGGCCATTAAGGGCGAGCTCATCGAGCAGGACGAGGCTGGTCCGATGTTTGACTCGATGCGCACCCTCAACGAGGCTCCGATTCGTCTGGCCGAGGGACTCGAACTTCACGGCTGTACCGACATTACGGGCTTTGGCCTGATCGGGCACGCATGCGAGATGGCCGAGGGCTCGGGCGTGCAGATTGAGCTTGCGTCGGGAGCGGTGCCGCTCTTTGATCAAGTGCTCGACATGGCGCGTCTGGGCATTATCCCCGCGGGCTCCTACCGCAACCAGGACTTCTTTGGCCCGCGCGTGACGGCTGACGATGACCTGGAGCCGGGCATGTTGGATGCGCTGTACGATCCGCAGACTTCGGGTGGTTTGCTCATCGCGGCGCCTGCTTCCGATGTGGATGAGCTTGCGCGCCGCCTGGATGCCGAGGGGCGCATCGCGGCCGTTGTCGGGCGCGTGTGCAAGGCGGAGCCGGGCGGTACTGCCGTCCGCGTTGTTCGCTAGCCCGCACATTTATGTAACTGTTTGCCGTTCTCTAGAACGGCTCTTTCGAAAGGAATTTGCTATGTCTACCAAGATTGAAGTCAATGCCATGGGCGATGCCTGCCCGCTGCCCGTCGTCAAGACGCTCAAAGCCCTGAAGCAGCTCGATGGCGAGGGCACCGTCGTGACCTCGGTCGATAACGAGACCGCCGTCAAGAACATCTCCAAGATGGCGCAGGAAAAGGGCTGCACAGCCTCGGTCGAGAAGGTTTCTGACGACGAGTGGCACGTGACCGTGGCGACCTCTGGCGCCGTTGCCGTGGCCGATTCCGAGCAGGATGGCGCTGCCTTCTGCGACGCCAGCGCCGGCAAGGGCAAGCTCGTCATTTCCGTCTACACCGACTGCATGGGCCGCGGCGACGACGAGCTGGGCCACAAGCTCATGAAGGCTTTCATCTTTGCCGTGACGCAGCAGGAGGAGCTGCCCGCGACCATGCTGTTCTACAACGGCGGCGCCAAGCTCACCGTCGAGGGCTCGCCGGTGCTCGACGACCTGAAGGGCCTGGCGGAGCAGGGTGTCGAGATTCTCACCTGCGGCACCTGCCTGGACCACTATGGCATTAAAGACCAGCTCGCGGTGGGCGAGGTCACCAACATGTACGTGATCGTGGAGAAGATGGAGCAGGCCGTGCGCGTCGTGCGCCCGTAGCGTATTGGTTGGAGTTGCCATGAGGGAGAAGCGCCCGGCGCTTGTTATCACGTTTCCTACCACGGCGGCCGCCATGGGGTGCGAGACCTTATGCATCGAGCGCGGCCTTCCCGGGCGAACGATTCCCGTGCCCGGGGAGGTCGCTGCCGGCTGCGGTCTGGCGTGGAAGGCGTTGCCTGCCGATGAGGAACTGCTGCGCAGCGAGCTTACCGCGGCGGGCGTTCCTACCGAGGGCTATACCGTGATCGATATGTGGGAGGTCGTGCGATGATCTACCTGGATAACGCGGCGACGACCATGCACAAGCCGCAGACGGTCATCGATGCCGTGACGCAGGCGATGTGTTCGCTCGGCAATGCCGGGCGCGGCGCCACGTCGGGTGCCCTCGATGCCGCTCGTACGATTCATGGCTGCCGTGCCAAGCTCGCGCGCCTTTTGGGTTGCCCGAGGGCGGACCATGTGTGCTTTACGCCCAACTCCACGGCGGCGCTCAACACCGTCATCAATGGCGTGGTGCGCCCCGGCGATCGCGTGGTCACGACGGTGCTTGAGCACAACTCGGTGCTACGTCCGCTCAACCGCTTGGCGACGGAGCAGGGTGTGACGGTTGAGCATGCGGGTTGCGATGCGAGCGGCGTGCTCGACTACGACGAGCTCGAGCGGCTGGTCACGCCCGGTACGCGTGCCGTGGTGGTGACGCACGCCTCCAATGTGACCGGCAACGCGGTCGACGTTGCACGCGTGGCTGCCATGGCCCATGCGGCCGGCGCGCTGGTGATCATCGATGCCTCGCAGTCTGCTGGTACGGCGAAGATTGACATGAATGCCATGGGGCTCGATGTTGTGTGCTTTACTGGCCACAAGGGGCTCATGGGTCCGCAGGGGACCGGCGGGCTGGCCGTGGCGGAGGGCATTGACGTGGCTCCGTGGGCCATGGGCGGCACGGGCGTGCACAGCTTCGATACGTTGCAGCCTATGGAGTGGCCCACGCGCCTTGAGGCGGGCACGCTCAACGGCCACGGCATCGCGGGACTTTCTGCCGGCCTCGACTTTATCGAGGCCCAGGGTGGGGTCGAGGCGATTGCTGCCCACGAGCGTGCGCTCGCTGATCGCTTCCTTGCCGGTGTGCGCAAGATTCCGGGGATTAAGCTCTACGGTGCCTTTGACCAACCCGCGCGCTCGGCGATCGTGTCGCTCAACGTGGGCGATATCGACTCTGCCGAGATTTCGGACGCGCTCATGCAAGGGTGGGGGATTGCGACGCGCCCCGGCGCCCATTGCGCTCCGCTCATGCACCGCGCGCTCGGGACCGAGCGCCAAGGCGTGGTTCGCTTCTCGTTTGGGTATTTCAACACGGACGAGGAAGTCGACACCGCGATCGACGCTTTGCGCGATTTAGCCTGCTAGAGCGTATATACTTGCGGGACGGGTCTTTTGCCCGTCCCGTTTTTGTTTCGACCCGAAAGGTGTGCCTATGGCCTCATCCGCTCCGCGCGGTCTGCGCTCCGACCATGTCGTCACCGTCGGCATTGCGCTGTTCTCGATGCTCTTTGGCGCCGGCAACCTCATCATTCCACCGTTGCTGGCACTTCAGGCCGGCACGGCTACGCCGCTTGCCATGATCGGCTTTTTGATTGCCGCTATCGGTTTGCCCGTTATGGGATTTATCGCCGTCGCGCTCGCCGGCACGGCCCGCGAGCTGGCTGGGCGCGTGCATCCCAAGTTTGGCGAATTCTTCGTTGCGGCGGTCTATCTGGCCATCGGCCCGTGCCTGGCCATTCCGCGTACGAGCTCCACGGCCTTCGAGATGCTGGTGCCGCTGCTGCCCGAGGGCGTCTCGCTTGGCACGGCTC
>CAJMPF010000202.1 GCA_905215195.1 uncultured bacterium
CCGTGGCAGCACGGGTGGCAAGATCGCGCAGCGTGCACGGGTCGTTGAGCGTTGCAAGCGCGCCCAGGCCGGTTGCCTCGGGGTCGTCCACGTGCTCCAGTGAGCTCACGGGTGCGGCACCCAGCAGCTCGCTCAGGCAGACACGGGCTTCGTGCGAGCAGTCCAGGTTGGTGTGGAGCGATATGATGCTCACGCCGCAACGGGCCGCCTCATAGAGTGCCGCGCTGCACTGGGGGCGAGTGGCATCCGCTGGACAAAACGCCTCGGGCGCCTTGATATAGACAGGATGATGCGTCAGCAGCACGTTTGCACCAGCTTCTTGGGCGCGGAGAACATTAGCTTCGGTCGCATCGAGCGCGCAGGCAACACCGGTGATCTCAGCAGCGGGATCTCCCACAGATAGCCCAACATGATCCCAGCCCTCGGCGTACGCCTTGGGGTAGCGCGCCAGCAGGGCACGTTCAAGCTCGGAGACGATCATGCGGCACCTACGATCGAGAGCAGCGTTTGGGCGAACTCATCCAGGTCGGCAGGGTTCACGCGGTCATCGAAGGAGATGCGCAGTGCGCCCAGCGCCTGCTCACGACCGATGCCCATTGCGCTCAAAACATGGCTGGGATCCATGCTGCCGCTTGAGCAGGCAGAGCCGGCCGATACCTCAAAGCCGGCGGCGTCGAGCTTGATGATGAGCTCCTCGGAGTCCATGCTGTCAATGTAGATCGAAACCATACCCGGCAGACGATTGGCCTGTGCGTAGTCGCCCATGGTGGCATGAATACGCGGATGAGCCGTAAGCGTGGCGTAGAGCTTGTCGGAAAGAGCTTGCAGCGTCGTACGCTCCTGGGCCACGCGGGGCGCCAACGTGCGGGCGGCAGCGGCAAAGGCCAGCTGCGTGCGCAGGTCCTGCGTGCCGGCGCGACGTCCGGCTTCCTGTCCACCGCCAAAGATGCGCGGACGCAGCGGCGTGCGGTTCTTAAGGTAGAGTGCGCCGGATGCCACGGGGCCGCCGATCTTGTGCGCGGCAACGGTCATAGCATCGACGCCCAGCTCGGTGACATCGAGCGGAATGTGCAGATACCCCTGGATGGCATCGGTGTGGAACAAGGCGCCGGCAGCATGTGCGGCGGCGGCAAGCTCGCGGATGGGCTGTACCACGCCGGTCTCGTTGTTGGCGACCATAATGCTCACGAGCGCCACGTCGTCGCCGAGCAAGTCGCTCAGCGCGGCGGGTTCGATGTAGCCCGCGCGGCAGGGCTGCACCAGGTCGACGGTAAAGCCGGCGGCGCGCAGCAGCGGCAGGTTGTCCAGAATCGAATCGTGCTCGATGGCCGAAACGATTACACGATCGCGCTTGCGATCGCGCTGACGAGCACCCTCGGCAAGACCGAGCAGCGCAAGCTGGTTGGCCTCGGTGCCGCCGTTGGTAAGGATGATCTCGGACGGGCGAACGCGTGCGCCAAAGCTACGGGCGATCTCGCGACGAGCGACTTCTAGGCGTGCGGCGGCCTTGCGGCCAAGCGAATGCAGCGAGTTGGGGTTGACGCCGGCAAGCTCGCTGTCGTCGTACTCGCGCTGCGCAAGGAGCGCCTCGGCGCGCATGGGCGTCGAGGCGGCATAGTCAAGATTCACGGGTATGCGGTTTTGACCTGCGGTCATAAGGGTTTATGCCTCCTGTGCGGCCTCGTTGCCCAGCTTCTGCAGTAGCGCAACCTCGGCAGCGGGATCTTCGGACTTAAATACGGCGGAGCCGGCCACCAGGACATTTGCGCCGGCCTTGACGACCTCGGCGATGTTCTTGGAAGAGATTCCGCCATCGACCTCGATCAGGGGCGACACGCCGTGGCGTTCGCACATGGCCTTGAGCTCGTGGAGCTTTGCGATGGTGCCCGGGATAAAGCTCTGGCCGCCAAAGCCCGGGTTCACGCTCATGAGCAGCACCATGTCGACAACGTCGATAATGCTCTCGAGCACGCAGACGGGCGTGGCGGGGTTGAGCACCACGCCGGCCTTGACGCCGCGCTGTTGCAGATGGGTGAGCGTGCGGTGCAGGTGCGTGGAAGCCTCGTAGTGCACGGTGATCATGTCGGCACCGGCGTCGGCGTACCAATCAACCGTCTCGTCGGGGTTCGACACCATGAGGTGCGCATCGACCGGTACATCGGTGGAGCGCTTGACGGCCTTGAGGATGTCGACGCCAAAGGTGAGGTTGCCGGTAAAGTGACCGTCCATAACGTCGAAGTGCACGTAGTCGGCGCCGGCGATCTTGTCGAGTTCGCCCTTGAGGTTGGCCATGTCGGCCGAGAGGACGGACGGAGCGATTTTGATGGAACCCATGGTAGAAGCCTTTCTGCGCTAGTCGGTGAGTCCGTAGAACTCTTGGGAGGGTACGCGGTCGGTAAGAATCTCGAGCGCCCTATCCAAAGTAACACCGTTGTAGAGCGTTTGCTCCACGGCAAAGGTGAGCGGAATGTCTACACCCAGTGAACGGGCAAGTTCGCTGACGCTGCGGGCCGCGACGGCGCCCTCGACAACCATATGCGTGCGCGTCTGGTACTCGTCGAGCGACACGCCGTGGGCAAACTCGTAGCCAAAGGTGCGGTTGCGCGAATGCTCCGAGGTACAGGTGGCGATGAGGTCGCCCATGCCGGCAAGGCCCATGCAAGTCATGGCCTGCCCGCCGCGGGCATGCACCAGTCGGCTGATCTCGGCCAGACCGCGCGTCATGATAAGGGCAAGCGTGTTGTCGCCCGCGCCCGAGCCGGCGGAAATGCCGCACACGATGGCGATAACGTTCTTCATGGCGCCGCATACCTCGACGCCGGTCATGTCCTGCGACAGATAGATGCGGAAGGCCGTGGACAGGAGTAGGTCCTTAAAGGTCTCCCCTATCTGTGGATCTTCGCTGGCGATGACGGCGGCAGAAAGACCTCCGCGACAGATTTCCTCGGCATGGTTGGGGCCCGAGAGCGCCGCCACGCGTGCCTCGTTGCCGATCTCACTGGCGATGACCTCACTCATGAGCAGGCCGGACTCGGGCTCAATGCCCTTGGTGAGGCAGAGCACCGGGGTATCGGCGGCGATAAGGGGCGCGGCCTGGTGGCACACGCTGCGAAGGTGCGTCGAAGGTACGGCAAAGATGATGGCCTCGGCGCCGTCGAGCGCCTGGGTCAGATCCGTCGTGGCAACAACGTTGGTCGGCAGTTCATAGTCCACTAGGTAGCGAGGATTACGGTGCTCGGCGTTAATGCCGGCGGCCGTCTGCTCGCTGTGGGCCCACATGGTCACGCGCTCGGTTCGCGCGGCGGCAAGGCCGGCGACGGCGGTTCCCCAGGAGCCGGAGCCAATCAGCGCAACATTCATGACTCTCTCCTACTTATCGTCGGGCTCGGTGACGCGCTTGGTAAACGAGAGCTTGGACTCCTTACCGGTCATGAGCTTTTTGATGTTCGCACGATGGGCCCACACCACGGTGATGCCGATCATCGCCATGCAAAACTTAAGTCCCAGGCTGCTGTACGGAAAGACCGCGCAGGCAGCGATGGGAAGACCGATGGCAGCGGCAAGCGAGCCCACCGACACAAACTTGGTG
>CAJMPF010000203.1 GCA_905215195.1 uncultured bacterium
CTCATGCACGCGATAGCAGGCCTCGATATCACGGTCTGCCAGCCACTCTGCAACGCACTCGTTGGCGAGCAGCATGGCTTCCTCGATAAGCGACGTGGCACACGAACGCTCACGCGCCACAATCTGCACGGGCACTCCGTCCTCATCCAATAGAGCACGAATCTCGGCCGTGTCAAAATCGACCGAGCCGCGGGCGCGACGGATACGACGGCGAAGTTCGGCGAGTTCGTTGGCGGCGACAAGGAAATCGCAGAGGTCGACGTTGTGGCCGCGGGCGACCTCCTCGCACGCAAGACCGCGCTCAAGCGCTTCCTCGCGCGAGGTCTCGGCAGCCGCAACATCCTCGGCCGCACCCTCCAGCACCGAATACTCAACCGCGCCGGCACGCACCAGCAGCGCCTCGGCGCCGTCATAGTCCATACGCACACGCGAGCGAATCACGCTGGGGTACGGATCGTAATGCCGCACGCGACCCTGTGCATCGAGCTCAATGTCAACGGTAAACGCAAGACGGTCCTCGTCGGGGCGAAGCGAGCACAGGTCACAGGACAGGCGTTCGGGCAGCATGGGAAGCACGCGATCGGCCAGATACACCGATGTCGTGCGATGGCGAGCCTCAAGATCGATATGTCCGTCCCAAGCCACATAGTGTGAAACGTCGGCGATATGCACACCCAGCTTGTAGCCACCCTCGGGCGTACGCTCCAGCGAAATGGCATCGTCAAAGTCGCGCGCGTCGACCGGGTCGATCGTGATGACAAAGCGGTCGCGCAGATCGCGGCGGAGCGGGTCCTTAAGCGCCGCGGACACATCGAGCGAAAGCCCCTCGGCCTCGTCCAGCGCGGCCTCGGGATAGCTATCGGTATAGCCGTAGCGCGCCATCACATATTGAACGCCCAAATCGGGCGCATCATCTCCGCCAATGCGGCGCTCGATCGTCACGGTGCCCGATTCCAGGCGCGTCGGGTAGGTCAAAATGCGCGCGACAACAGCATCACCCGGGTGGACACCCAGACGATCCGCCGAGGTATCCTCGGGCAAAATGAAGAAGTCGGCCTTCAGGCGCGAATCGAGCGGCTCAATCACACCGAGCGGACCGGCGGTCTGGTACGTACCCACCACGCTTATGGCTGCGCGCTCAACCACGCCTTCGATCACGGCGCGCCGCTCACCGTGCGGGCTGTTCTTAATGCTCACGGCAACGGTATCGCCGTCCATGATCTCACGCTTGCCGCGACCCATGACCTTGTAGTCGCCGTTTTCGGTTACAACGTAGGCGCTATGCTCATGGAGCTGCACGCGCCCGGTCAGGCTCGGACGGCGTTCGCTGCGCACCGGCCCGCGCTTATTGCGAGCTCCACGCTTATGCTTGTTATTGCGCCCCATGGCGCCTCCTAACTATCGATTGCGAACTCCAAAGAGTCTACCCAAATGATTCGCTTTCCTGCCGTCCCCTAGGGATCAAAAAACGGGCCGCCCCATAAGAGACGACCCGTTGGAAGGGGTGAATTCCAGGCATGCTTACACGCGCAGGTAGCGGCGCATGGCGATGGCAGAACCAAAGAGACCGATAATCACGCCGACCAGAATCAGCGCAGCATAGGTCACCAGGTAGTACTGCATCGGCAGGGCAAACGACATCCAGCCGATGCTCTCCTGCAGACGCGGAATCATCAAATTGCGCAGCAGCTCCAGAACGCCGATGGAAAGCAGCGAGCCCAAAATGGCCTGCAGCACGCCCTCGGTGATAAACGGGCCACGAATGAAGCCGTTGCTGGCGCCGACCAGACGCATAATCGCAATCTCACGACGACGCGCCGTGATGGACAGGCGAATCGTGTTGTTGATAAAGATGAACGCGATAAAAGTCAGCAGGCCAACGAGCACCACGGCGGCGATGCGGATGTAGTTGGTCACCTGGAACAGGCGGCTCACTTCCTCCTGGCCGTACAGCACGCTCGCGTTGACGTCGCCGTCGTCCGCGATCTTTTGGAAGTCGGCATTCTTCTTGAGCTTCTTGGCCGTGCTCTCGACCTGAGACGGATCGTCCATCTCAATCGCAAACGAGGCGGGCAGCGGGTTCTGGCCGTCGAGCGCGCTCATGGTGGCGTCGGCGTTGCCCGACATCTTGCTCGTGTACTCGGCCAGCGCGTCGTCCTTATCCTTATAGGTCACGGACTTGACGTTGCTCCACGTCTTGAGCTCGGCCTCAAAGGCCTGGACGTCTGCCTGATCGGCGTCATCGCTAATAAAGGCATTAATGACAACCTGATCCTCGACGGTGCCGATCACGGAGTTCAGCATCGCGGAACCCATAATGAACAGGCCGATGATAAACAGCGAAAGGAAGATCGTGATGACGGCGCCGAGCGAGGTAGTCCAGTTACGGAAGAAGTGGCTGATTGCCTCTTTGAAGGAGTAGCCTACGTTAGTTGGTGCCATAGTTGCCGTAACCTCCCCTCTCCTGGTCGCGGATAACGTGGCCGCCCTCGAGGGCGATCACGCGACGGTGCATGCTATCGACCATCTCGCGGTCGTGCGTGGCGACGATCACGGTGGTGCCAGTGCGGTTAATACGCTCGAGCAGCTTCATGATGCCCAGCGAGATCGCCGGGTCGAGGTTGCCCGTCGGCTCGTCGCAGATCAGCAGCGGCGGACGGTTGACCATAGCGCGGGCGACGGCAACGCGCTGCTGCTCGCCACCGGAAAGCTGGTCGGGCAGCGAGTCCATCTGATCGGCCAGGCCGACCAGACGCAGCACCTCGGGCACCTGGCTGCGAATGACGCCCTTGGGCTTGCCGATGCACTGCAGGGCAAACGCCACGTTTTCGTAGGCGGTCTTTTGCGGCAGAAGCTTAAAGTCCTGGAACACGGCGCCAATCTGGCGGCGCAGGAACGGAACCTTGCGGTTCTTGATCTTCATGAGGTCCTGACCGGCAACCAGGATGCGGCCGCTCGTCGGCTTGACGTCACGGTTGAGCGTCGACAGCAGCGTGGTCTTACCCGAGCCGGAGTGACCGACCAGGAAGACGAACTCGCCCGGATAGATCTCGATGTTGATGTCGTCGAGTGCAGGCTTGTTGGGCTGTGCCGGATAGATCTTGGTGACATGCTCCATAAGGATGACGGGCTCGACACCGGCCTGCTTGGCCATCTTCTTGCGGCTGGCCTGCGGATCGATGGGCGCAAACACCGACGTAAAATCGGGGTTGTTGAGCGCGTTATCGAGGCTTGCGACCTCGGCGGCCTGATCGCTCTCGACCACCGGGGCAGCAGGCTGCGTGGGGTCGGGAATAGCGGCAAAGAGACCGGACTGCGCAGGCTGAGGAGCCGGCGTCGCAGGGGCCAAGGGGTCGGGAATGCCGGCCATGGTAGGCTGCGGCGTGGCGGCACCAGCCTGAGGCTGCTCCACGCGAGCGGTCACGGCCTGAACGGGCTCAAAACCCGCCGTGCCGGAAAGCGCGACATCGCTGGTTGGATTGTAGGCAAAGGGATCGGATGCCGGCTGTGCCTGATCTACCGGCTGAGCGGGGGCCTGAGCAACAGGCTGGCCCTCTGAATCCGGAGTGG
>CAJMPF010000204.1 GCA_905215195.1 uncultured bacterium
AAGGATATAGCCTAATCTCCATATCGGACTAAAATCATGGCATCAGACACCTTCCCATGCGAGGATTCTATGACGGCAAGCGATACAACCGTAACGAATAAAAAGGGGACACCGGGGCCCGGTTTCGACAAGACCACCCAGCGCATCCTCAATCTGTTCTTTGTCCTTAACAGCTCTCCCGAGCCATTGACCACGGAGCAAATTGTCCTGGATTCCGATCTTGGCTATGGGTCGGGCAATATCGACTCGGACAAGCGCAAGTTTCGCCGCGATCGCGAAAAACTCCTCGAACGCGGAATCACGATCAAGGAAGTTCGCGCAGCAGGCGCCCAAGAAACCGAAGAAAGCGCGTGGACCATCGATCGCGAGCACACGTTTGCGGCCGGTGGCCTCATCACCGCAGACGACGCGGACATCTTGCTCGACGCTATCGACCAGACCCTTGCGACCGGTTCGGCCGCGTTTGCCACGCCGCTTGCAGACATACGCTCCAAGATCGCCTACCTCACCGGCGCATCGACCGCAGAAGAGCCTCCCGCCCGTCGCTCACCCGCCGTCGATGCGGTGTGGAGCGCTTTCGCCGAACGCTGCGCGCTGCGCTTTCTGTATCAAAACGGGCACGGAGAGCAAAAAGAGCGCACCGTTTGCGTATACGGCATGTTCGAGCACGAGGGCGTGGCGTATTTTTGCGGACTCGACAACGCCACCGATGAAATCAGGACGTTTCGCTGCGACCGCATCGTTCGCGCATGGCGCCCCTCGAAGGCCTACTCCATCCCCGCCGACTTCAACCTGAACGATCGTTTGTTCTTTGAGTTTGATTTTGCCGATTGCACGCCCGTTATGGCGACTTTTTCGTTTGCCCCGCAAGCCCAGGCCGACATGGTCAGCGGCCTTACGCGCGGTCGCGGGGAGCTCACACGCACCGAAGAGGGTTGGACTTGGACCGTCGGCGTGCGCGATCTTAATGCCGCCGCCTCGTTTTGCATGGAGCACGCCATGGACGGCATGAGACCCGTTGCCCCCAATGCGCTTAAACTGGCATGGAACCACCTCATCGAAAGGACGGTGCACGAGCATGCCCGCGCGTAAAATCACCAGCGAGCAAAGGCTCTCGCGTGCGATTGACATCATGGAAGCCCTCTACGCTGCCGGCGAGACCGGTATGACACGAGGGGATATCTGCAGCCGTTTTGATATCACGGGTGCGGCGCTCGACGAAATTATCGATATCGTCTCGACCCTCGCTGACCGTGAGTCGGGCGCACGCATCATCTGCGAACGCCACGGCGAGTGCATCATCCTGACAGGCGATGCGGGGCGTGTGCTGCCCTTGCGCCTAAGTGCCGCCGAAGGTGCCGTGCTCAACCACGAACTCGAATCGATGGGAATCGACTCTCGGGCAGCAGAGCGTATCCGACACGCCCTCCTACCCGAGAAACTCGGCTACAACCAGCGCGTCATCGATACCGTTGCCCGAGGATCGCACTGGCAACAGCTGAACTGCGCGATTCAAGACGGCGTTCGATGCCGCATCATCTACCGTTCGATGGACGACACACGGCCGCGTGAGCGTCTCATCGACCCCCTGCGCATCGCGACGCATGGCGACCAAACATATCTGATTGCCTGGGATGTCGAAGTCGATGAGCAGCGCTCCTACCGCATGGACAAAATCGAAGGCCTTACCCTTACCGACGATTCTGTGGAGCGCCACGCGCCCGCGTCCGCATCCCTCCACGAATCCCTTTCCAAAGCGGAGCAGAGCGCAAAACTCCTCATGCCGCTCGACATGGCAGAGCGCCTAGACTGGGCCGGCATCATGTCGATTGAGCCAAACGGGGCAGACATGGCAACGGTGACCGTGCGTTATGGGTCAGAGCACTGGCTGTTCTGCCAGGTAATCGCAGCGGGCGGAGTCATCCGCATACTGGATGACCCCGCCCAGGCATTGCGTCTATGCGATATGGCGAAAAGCCTGACCTGCCTGCTTTAACGGCGTCGCTCGTGGCGTGCACGCCACAGCTGCAAATAATGACCGATCTGTGCCGACTCGATACGCTGGTAGGAAGTCGTGGGCAGCGACGTCAAGAACTTCTTGCCGTAGCCCTTTGTCACCAAGCGCGGATCTGCCAAGATGAGCACGCCGCAATCGGTCGACGAGCGAATGAGACGGCCGGCGGCTTGCTTGACTTCGAGCACCGCCTCGGGCAGCGAGTAGCGCGCCCAGGCGCGGTCTTCGCGCAGGTTGCGCTCGCACGAAAGAGGATCCGTGGGGCTCGAAAACGGCAACTTGGGGATAATGACGCAGCGCAGTGTCTCGCCGCTGGCGTCAAAGCCCTCCCAAAAGGCCTTGAGCGCAAAGAGCGACGAGGTCGGCTCGTTGATAAACCGATCGCGCAGGCGACGCGGGGACGAGTTGCGCTGTTGGCAATTGAGCTCCAGGCCCGCTCGCGCCAATTTGGGCTCGACGCGGGCATACAGCTCCTCCATATCGCGCCTGTTAGTGAAGAGCGTGAGCACCGATCCACCCATGGCGAGATGGGCATCGACCAGCACACGCTCGAGCGCTGACAAGTAGTGCTCGCGATCACGCGGATCGGGAATGTCCCCCGCCACGACCACGGCCATATTCGAGTCAAAGTCATAGCTCGAATCCAGGTGCAGCGATGAGGATGTCGACGCACCGATGCGATCGAGGCCGACAGCATGGTTGAAATGCTCAAAGCTCTTGGACACCGTCATAGTCGCCGAAGCGAAGATGGCCGTGTGCACCTCGGGCAGCCACTCGTTCGCCAAGGCCTCGCCGATATCGATGCGCTCGGCGGTCATAGACTCCCCGCCCGCACGCAGCCGACGGTTAACCTGCAGCGAGTACACATAGTGCTCATCCGCGCCCTCAATGATGAGTTTGAGATTCTCGACCAACTCGTGCAGACGGCGCGAAATGTCGCCCAGGTCGACGACGACCTCGGGCTTATCGGCAGCGACAGCTTGCACCAGAGCGTCTACGCTTTTATCCGCCTGGTCCAGCGCATCAATTGCGGTATGGGCCGACTGCAAAAAATCGTGCCAGTCATCCGACTCGCGCAGCTCGGGGCCAATCCACAGATTCGCGTTGTCATAGCCCCCGCGGGCACGGCGGCCAAGCTCGCGTACGCCGTCGAACACATCGGCAATCGCCATGCTCGCGCGGGCAACCGTCGACGTCGCTTTGGCAGTGAGTCCCAGGTAGAGCGTGGAGCCCTCGGAAGTGGCCAAATCACGGGAAACCTGACTCAGCGCGCCGGCACTCGACCCACCCAGGCGCTCAAACAGCACGCGCGACTCATCTGCCGAAACCACGCGCGCCCATTGGCGACGGGCCTCGCGCTCGATGGAATGGGCCTCGTCGACCACCCAGTGACGGATCGGGGGCAAAATCCTCCCCTCGGCGGCCACGTTGCGGAACAGCAGGGAATGGTTGGTGACCACCACGTCGGCATGTGCCGCACGACGGCGCGCCCCGTGGACCAGGCATTTGTCAGGGAAGAACGGACACAGACGACGAGCACACTCGCGCGAAGCCGT
>CAJMPF010000205.1 GCA_905215195.1 uncultured bacterium
GGCGTCGGCGCCGGCGAAGCGCTGGACCAGCTTGTAGCCGATGTTGCCGGCCTCGAGGTCGGGGAACACGAGCACGTTGGCCTTGCCGGCAACGGAGGAGCCGGGAGCCTTGAGCTGGGCGACGGTGGGGACAATAGCGGCATCGAGCTGCAGGTCGCCGTCGATGGCGAGCTCGGGAGCCTTCTCCTTGCAGAACTTCACGGCCTCTTGGACCTTCTTGGCGACCTCGCCGCCGGCGGAGCCCATGGTGGAGTAGGAGAGCATGGCCACGTGCGGCTCAACGTTGCCCATGAAGGTGGACCAGGAGTGAGCGGAGGCGATGGCGATCTCGGAGAGCTCGTCGGAGGACGGGTTGATGTTGAGGCCGCAGTCGGCGAAGATCAGCGTGCCGTCGGTGCCGAACTGCGGGGTGTCGGTGCACATCACGAAGAAGGCCGAGACCAGCTTGGTGCCCGGGGCGGTCTTGAGGATCTGAAGCGCAGGGCGCAGGGTGTCGGCGGTGGAGTGGCAGGCGCCGGAGACCAGGCCGTCGGCGTCGCCCATCTTGACCATCATGGTGCCAAAGTAGGTAGCATCCATCACCTGGGCGCGAGCCTGCTCGATGGTAACGCCCTTCTTGGCGCGGAGCTCGGCAAACTTCTGCGCGTACTCCTCGTGCTTCTCGGCATTGCGCGGGTCGATGACGGTAGCGCCGGGAACGTTGATCTCGTCGGGGTTGCCCAGGATGACGATCTTTGCCAGGCCCTCATCGATGATTTTGGTGGCCGCGACGATAGTGCGCGGATCCTCGCCCTCGGGCAGGACGATCGTCTTAAGGTCGGCCTTGGCGGCAGACTTCATACGGTTTAGGAAATCGCTCATGTTACTCCTTACAAGCGTTTCGCTAAGCTCCAGGCGCCCGGCTGTTCACGAATAAACCCGCTGCTAGCGGGTTTACCTTTCAATTATGTACGCCGCGGTGCTTGAGCTTTCCTTGTGTGGCAAGCTCATTATAGGACGCATTAGCGCTATAATCGCTCTGATAAATATGTCTCGAAGAATGTTCGAGAAAAGCCCAGCTAACGAGCCCGTGGCTTTTGACAAGGAGTATCGATGCAGATTACCTCAGGCCTGCCTGAAGGCTTTAACGCCGGCGCATACGACATGATTGTTGTCGGTGCCGGATATGCCGGTGCCGTTTGTGCCCGCCGTCTCGCCGAGACCATCGGCTATCGCGTTGCCGTTCTGGAGCGCCGTAGCCACATTGCGGGCAATGCCTATGACTGCACTGACGAGGCCGGAATCCTGATCCACGAGTACGGTCCGCATATCTATCACACCTTTAACGAGCGCGTGCACAATTTCCTGTCGCGCTTTACCAAGTGGACGGATTATCAGCACAAGGTGCTCGCCAACATCAACGGTACCCTTATGCCCGTGCCCTTCAACCATGCGAGTCTCAAGCTCGCCTTTGGTGACAAGCGCGGCGAGGAGCTGTATCAGAAGCTCGTGGAGACCTTTGGCAAGGATGTCAAGGTGCCCATTATGGAGTTGCGTAAGAAGAACGACCCGGATCTTGCCGAGGTCGCCGATTACGTCTACGAGAACGTCTTTTTGCATTACACCATGAAGCAGTGGGGCCAGACGCCCGATCAGATCGATCCCTCGATCACCGGCCGTGTTCCCGTCTTTGTGGGCGATGATGACCGCTACTTCCCGCAAGCTCCCTTCCAGGGCATGCCGCAGGACGGCTATACCGCGCTGTTCGAGCACATGCTCGACCACGACCTGATCGACGTGTTCTGCGACGTGGACGCCCGCGATCTCTTTGAGATCGACGAGACCACCGTCAAGATCGACGGCAAGGTCTATGGTGGCGAGATTGTCTATACCGGTCCACTCGACGAGCTGTTCAACCTCGATCTGGGCGCGCTACCGTACCGCACGCTCGATATGAAGTTCGAGACGCTCGATATGGACCAGTTCCAGCCCGTGGGCACCGTCAATTACACCACGAGCGAGGATTACACGCGTATCACCGAGTTCAAGAACATGACTGGCCAGGTCCTGCCCGGCAAGACCACCATCATGAAGGAGTACTCCAAGGCCTATACGCCCGGCTCGGGCGAGACGCCGTACTACGCCATTCTTGAGCCCGAGAACCGTGAGCTCTATGAGCGCTATCTTGAGCGCGTCCAGAACCTGACGAACTTCCACCCGGTGGGTCGTCTGGCCGAGTATCGTTACTACGATATGGATGCCGTGACCAATTCTGCCCTCGATCTTTCGGATGAGATTATCGCCTGCCATGCATAAAGTCATAACATTCGGTATTCCCTCGTATAACGCCGCCAAGGACATGGACCATTGCATCACCTCCATCTTGGAGGGGGGCAATTACGCCACCGATATCGAGATTATCGTGGTGGACGACGGCTCCAAGGACGAGACGGCCGCCAAGGCCGACGAGTGGGAGGCACGTTATCCCGGTATCATTCGCGCGGTACACCAGGAGAACGGCGGCCACGGTATTGCCGTTCTTTCGGGTCTGCGCGAGGCGCAGGGCACCTACTACAAGGTCGTCGACTCGGACGACTGGCTCGACGCTGCGGCTCTTTCGACCATGCTGTCGATTCTGCGTGGCTTTGAAGAGCGCGATCAGCGCGTTGACCTATTTATCTCGAACTACGTGTACGAGAAGGTTTACGAGGGAACGCATACCGCTATTGGCTACAAATTTGCCCTGCCGCGCAAGAAGATCTTTTCCTGGGATCAGATCGGTCATTTCCGCTTGGACCAGAACCTACTCATGCACAGCCTGTGCTATCGCACGGATGTGCTTCGCGAGTCCAACCTTCCCATGCCGCCGCACACGTTCTATGTGGACAACATCTACGCCTACGTGCCGCTGCCGCGTTGCAAGACCATGTACTATGCCGACATCGACCTCTATCGCTACTTTATCGGTCGCGAGGGCCAGAGCGTCAACGAGGCCACGATGGTCAAGCGTCTGGACCAGCAGTTCCGTGTGACGCGCATCATGATGGAGTCGTACCACCTGTACAGCGATGTTGAGTCGTCGCGTCTGCGCTCGTACATGATGGGCTATTTCACCATGATGATGGCGATCTGCTCGGTGCTCACCAAGCTTTCCGAGGAAGATTGCGCCGACGAGCGCCTAAAGACGCTGTGGAATGATTTGAAGGCCTACGACGAGCGCATGTATCGTCGTGCCCGCTACGGCGTGGTCGGCTTCTTCACTAACCTGCGTGGACGGGCCGGAGACAAAACCACACTCGGCCTATACCGTCTAGCCTCAAAGATCTTCAAATTCAACTAGCTGCTGAGTAATCGCTGCTGATAGGTTGACTGGGCCCCTTGGCCTTTAGTTTGCTACTGCGAACAGTCCTGCTCGCACGGAAAGCACATTAAGTGCTTTCCGGCTCGTGCGGAACTTGTATCAAACTAAAGGCCAAGGGGCCTCTGCTATAAGAATCGATTGTCAGGTTATTTGAATTTGAAGATCTTCGACGCGCGGTACACAGGGGCCTGGTCTGAAAAGAATCTGGTTGGTAGGTTGCCC
>CAJMPF010000206.1 GCA_905215195.1 uncultured bacterium
GTTGCATGCAAGGGCGGGTCACTTGTGTCTGCGCGGTTTGTGGCGCCTGCTGGCGGGGCCTTTGGTGCTAGTGGCGTGGTGGATGCCTCCGGTGCGGTAGCACCGCATGTGGTGATTGAGCCCGATGTAGCCACGTCTCCGGCGGGGGAGACGGACAGGGGCGAGGTACCGGGCGGTGGGGCGGAAAAGTCTCCCGCCGATTCAAGCCCCGCTGCTGGAGAGCCCACCACGGGGCCCACGGCAAATCCCTCGCTGAAACCCGCGGCCGCGACAACCAAGACCACGGTCGCCAAGACGGTCAAGCCCAAGCCTGCCACCGCAACAACTGTGGCACTCCCCAAGACCGGCGACAACAACTGGATAGCCGCTTCTTTGGCGCTTTCGCTGCTTGGGACAGTGCTCATGGCTGCCGCATGTCGGTGCTGAAGCACCCATTTCGATAGACTATGTAGAAGGCCATATTCTTAACGACGCATTAGTAGATTAATTTATTACAACAATTGCTCAGGATTTATCTAACATGTACCACGAATCGGATCATACAGTTGACGCTGCCAAGAAAGAATTAAACGCCGGCCTTCTTGAGCTGCTTGAGCGTTGCAGCTATCTATACAACGAGGCATTTTATGCCAACACGAAACTAGCAATCCTTCGCGAACTGTCTAAAGCATCTTCCGACTATGAGAATGAGGTAATTTGCGCTGGCTGCTTCTTCAGCTTTACACAACTTGCATTAACCGAATCCTGTTTCATGAATTGCGCACGGTTATTTGATGCCAAAAGCGACGTCAGTATTGGGAACTTGATAGAAGACGTCAAGTCTCATTCTGCTGAAATCGACGCACTTGCAATCTCCTTATTTAATGATCGACCAAACTTTGACAGGCTTAATCCAATCGTTCATCCATTGGCAAAGGACGAGGAGCGTTTCTACCCCAAAGAAGTTGAGTCACAACGCTCAGATGAAAAGCTGTTCGGAAATCATTACAGAATGGTTACTGTGTGTATAACCACTCATGACCTTTCCAATTTATGGAAAAAACGACTCAACAGTCTCCGTAAACTAACTGACATGCTTCGCGATCAGCGAAATAAGGTTTTCGCCCATAGCGACATGGAAGCACTGAAATATGATGAGCTTGTTAGATATGATGAGCTTGTTAGGCGACTTCCTTTAACTTACGGCGAAATTCAAAAACTAATCGACTTCGCACTCGATCTGACAATCGAATTATTTGCAAAAATTACTGGCATTGAAAAAGATCGATTGCCCAAGAACTACAACGATATACAAGGCCTCCTAAAATATGCGGAGGTTGGCATGGAGGCTGTTGAGCAGCATTTGGGTAATCTATAGGATTCAAGCGCCTGCAAGTAGTTAAGCATGCGAGCGCTTGAATCTGAAGACGATCCTTGACATAAAGTCCGACTTTCGCACAATGACGGTTTTCCATGCCAAAAAGACACTGAAGTGTGAGGTGGTTCAAATCTCAGTAATACAAATAATCAGCAGTTCAGGTCTTATGGGAATAATTCAATTCGCATCACGTTGCATCTAAGCGGCTGTTTATACTTGGATATAAACACTAAGGAGGCAGCAATGCTTTGGAGCTATGTTCAGCTAGATGACGGCACTCAGTTTGCCTACTCAGAAACACGAGACGACGGGACCGTTCGCGTAGCCGTCGAGCGCCCGGTTGATTTTGGTTTTGACCATGCAGAATGCTTTCTACCTGCGGTCAAATGGTTTAACGTCGAAGGATTTTCTACTGACGAACTGGATTTTTTGACCGAGTTCGTTAGATCAAACGCTCCGTTTATCTTCGAGCTTGCAGAACGGCAAAAAGCTGGACCGGCGGTGGCATAATGCCTCGAATTCTTGTTTTTGGACAGTATGTTCTGTTCTTTTGGATCGCGGAAAACGGAGAACCCGTTCACATCCATGTAGGGGTAAAGAGGGCGGCTGCTAACTCGACTAAGTTTTGGCTCACTAAAAATGGCGGATGCACACTTGCGAACAACGAGAGCAAGATTCCGGCTAAGGATCTCAGGGATCTTTCAAAACTAATCACCATGAACCATCGATACATTTGTGACAAGTGGCGCGAAACCTTTGGTGATGATTCCCTGACATTCTATTGCTAAACCGCAATTGAACCATGATCACGCTTGTCGACATATCCGCTGTCGGCTCTCGCGTGTTACCTCGCCACGACGTCCGCGAGGCGTATCTATTTAAAGGAGGCGGACATGCCTTGGAACTACGTTCAAGTTGATGACGGTGCTGATTGTGCTGGCCAGGAAGATCCTTCAATTGCGCACGAGGCAGATTCCACTTCGCCTATTTCACTTGACATCATTATGTCAATCGACCTTGCAGCTGAGTCAACCATAGCGTCCATGCCCAACGCGCTCAGGCTTTTGGAGAACTCATGATTGCCGATGTTGACGGGCGGGTGCTTCCTGTTGCGCCGCTAGTGCTCGATGACGCTGGGTCGCTCGAGGCCATGGCCGGCGCCGTCATGCGCCTTCACAGTACGCTGCTAACAATCGGACGCTGCTATACGACCGACGCTACGGGCGAAAGGGCCGCGCGCGAACTTCGGCGCGTCGAGTCCGTGCTTGTGGGTGCGTTTTGCACGATATTCGGCCAATCGCCAGCCGATCGCTTCACAGACATCTTTGACCAGGTCACCTACGTGGCCGAGCACATGGTCAAGGACCACATCTTTGAGGACGGCAACAAACGCACCAGCCTTGTCTTTGCGTTGTCCGTCTTAAGGTTCGCCGGCACTCCGGTCGAGCTGTCCGACAGCTCCGAGCCCAAAGACAACCAGTACTACGCCTGGATCCATGACCTCGTTGCTAGACGCCGCACGCTCGACGATCTAGCCAACGAGCTAAGGTGCCATTGCATCGTGATCTCCGACGACGCTTCGCACGTATAGAATCAAAGCATCCGCACGCCAGCTATGAGATGGATTGGACGCCACATGGAGATCCCCAACACCCTGTGCAGCAATGTATACGACTTTGCGTTTTGCCCCGAGCCCTGTTACGAGCGCTTGGCCGACCTCGCCGATCCCGAGGACTGGGGTCCCTGCAACCGCATTCTCAAGAACTACCTGTCGTTTTCGTTTAGCCGCGCGGTATTTTTGACCGAGCGCGACGTGGACCAGACCGCGCCGTCCAACCTGCCGCTGGTGTTCGACGACGACCGATGCCTGTTCAACACCGGCCTGTACACGCGCCGCTACGAGACCATCTACGGCCTGTTTGAGCCCAACACCAAGCCCGACGCGCGCCAGCGCTGGTTTTTGAAGGGTTTCTTTAAGGAGAGCGACCCCATGCTGGTCTCGTTTGAGTACCTGCCGTGCCGCGTGCGCTTTGCCGAGGACCCCTCCGAGCTTGTCTTTGACTACCGCCTTCCCATCCGCTCCAACATCGACCACATTCTGGGCGACGAAGAGAACCTGACTCGTATTCCCGCCAGCCTGATGGGGGAGGGCAACTCGCTGCTGCTGCGTCGCGCCTTTGAGGGCGCCGTCGTCGAGGCTG
>CAJMPF010000207.1 GCA_905215195.1 uncultured bacterium
CACTTCGTGCGGCGGGGGTCCTGCCGTCCTGCGGAAAGATTTGGGGGCAAAGCCCTTGGCCTCCCCTATGTTAACTTCGCCGGCGGCGGCTACAGGGACCTACGCTCTGGAAAGTCGCCGGGCTGATGTTCTGCATTTTATTGATAGGAGCACTTATTAGAGGCAAGCCTCGGCGATGCGCTTTTTTAGTTCGTCGATGCCCGCACCGGTTTGGGAGCTTGTGATGATCACGTTCTCGGCCGGGACGTTGAGCTGCTTTTTGATGGCTGCTGCCTGGCGGGCCTGTTGGGTGCGGCTGAGCTTGTCGGCCTTGGTGAGGCAGACGATAAAGTTGAACTCGTTGCCCTGCAGGTAGTCGATCATGTCATGGTCGAGCTTACTGGGATCGTGGCGAATGTCCACCAGCGATACAACCAGGTTAAAACTGCGCTCGGAGTCGAAGAAGTCGCCGATGAGCTCGGCCCAGCGGTCACGCTCGGCCTTGGAACGACGGGCGAAACCGTAGCCCGGCAGGTCGACGAAGTGCACGTCGTCAGCCTCAAAGAAGTTGATGTTGCTCGTCTTGCCCGGTGTGCTCGAAACCTTGACGAGGTTTTTGCGGCCAAAAAGCTTGTTCATGATCGACGACTTGCCCACGTTGGAGCGGCCCACAAAGCTCACCTCGGGACAGGTGGACTCGGGGATCTGCGAAACCTTGCCATAGCTGGCGACGAACTTGGCAAGCTGGTAGTTAATGGAATCGGCCATGGACACTCCTTGGTCGTAGGTTTTTACAAAACGGGCGCGCTATTACGCGGCGGCGATACGACGAACGATGTCAAGCGTGATGCCGCTCGCGGTACGAGCGTACTCATCCAGATCGAACTCGCGCTCACAAAACGCGTCATATGCCTCGTCACAATTATCGCTGATAGCGCGCAGCACTAGGCAATCGACACCATTCTTGGCCGCGATGTGCGCAATTGCCGCGCCCTCCATCTCGACGCAATCGGCATGCGTGGCCTCAATCGCAGCGTTACGCATGGCGTCACCCGTAACAAAGCGGTCACCCGTGGCGATAGTGCCACACAGGAACTGCTTGGGGTCCTTCTTCGCAGAAGTCTCATCCGCCGAGGCATCCACAAATCCATGCTCGGCAAGCACGGCGGCGGCAACATCAGCCAACGCCGGCGTCGAGACAAACTCCTCGAGCCCCGGCGCAGACTCGGCGATGAGTGCCGTATCGGTATCAAGATAGCGCAGGCACTTGCCTATAACCACGTCGTTAATATGCAGTTTAGGGTTAAGGCCACCCGCAATGCCCGAAAACACAACGGCCTGCGGAGCGTATTTGCTGATGAGATGCTGCGTTGCGGCAGCGGCGTTCACGGTACCCATGCCAGCGGTCGTGGCGACTACTGTCAGACCCGAAAGCCCACCGTTCACAACGGTCAAGCCCGCCTCCTGCGACTCATGCGCGTCACTCAGCTCTTCCTTAATCTGCGCAACCTCTTTTTCGAGTGCGCCTATGATCGCGATGGTTGCCATGCCATCCCCCAAATCCGTGCAAATTGCTTATCCACGGTATGGTACCAGCATTTTGGCTCAACCGCGTCAGCACCAAGCCGTTAGGCCAGTACAGCTCGGGTATCATAAAGGGGCAAAAATAGCTTGTTAGCCGATGGCCGACCTGAGCTCCGCACGGCGCTTTTTCATGCCGGTCATAACGGCATTACGCAACTCGGGCATGCGCGCGGTATCCATCTGGGGCACGCCCTCGAGCTTATAGGGAATGCCCAGTTGCTCGTACTTGACGACACCCATCGTGTGATACGGCAGCATTTCCAGGCCCACCACGTTGTGCCATGGAGCGATGAGGCGACCGAGCTTCTCGCACTCCTCCACCGTGTCGGTAATGCCCGGCACAACCACGTGGCGGATAACGACCTTGATCTTGCGACGGGCAAGCTCATCGCCAAACGCCAGGATACGTGCAGGATCGCAGCCGGTCAGCTTTTTATGCTCAGCCGGATCGGCATGCTTGATGTCGAGCAGCACCATGTCGGTCTCGTTGAGAACGGCATCGAACTTCTCGGGATGCTGAGGGTCGAAGGCGTAGCCACAGCTATCCAGGCAGGTATGTACACGACCATCGGGGTTGTTGTGCATTGCACGGAACAGGTCGGCCAAAAACTCGGGCTGCAGAAGTGGCTCGCCGCCCGAAACCGTAATTCCGCCGCTGCGGTAAAACTCATGGTTACTCTGGAACTCGTCCATAAGGTGCTCGACGGTCACCATCGTGCCGCCGTTAACCGACCAGGTATCGGGGTTGTGGCAATACGCACAGCGCATGGGGCAGCCTTGGACAAACACTACGAAGCGGATGCCGGGCCCATCGACCGTACCCATCGTTTCAATCGAATGTACGCGGCCCAGGGCAAACGCAGAGTCCTCAGGACGAGCGTCCACACCCTCAAGCGTCATTTCTGCCATTCGCGCTACCTTGCCTCTCCTTGGATGCAACCAATTAAAATGCCAGAGCCATTCTAGCCCATGCGTTTGCGTTTAAACGTCTCGGACTAGAACGGCACGTTTTAATCTATCCCCCATCACCATGGCTGGAGGCTACGTCGAGATGTCAGGCTGAAGAACGCTCGCCTGCGGCCTTTACGCTTTAAGCGTGAGCACCGCACCGAAGGCGGTCGGGCCGCAATGGCTCGAGATGACACCGCCGACCTGAGTCCAGGTAACGTCCTTAAAGCCCAGGTCGTGCGCATAGACTTCCATGTCGTCGCGCAGCTCCTGGGAAAGGCCCACCGAATACGCCAAGCCAATGTGCGAGTAGTCAATCTCGCCTTTCGCAACCATGTGGTCAATAAAGGCGCGGGCGCATTTGAGCATAGAGCCGCGGAGTTTCTTGGTCGCCACGAACTTGCCGCCCGTCACCTCAATGCAGGGCTTAATCTTGAGCAGGTGGGCGCCAAGGAATGCGACGTTGGACAAGCGACCGCCCGCCTTAAGGAAGGCAAGGTCCGTAGGAACAAAGCCCAGCAGTACGCGGTCCATGACGGAGTTCGTAAATGCAAAGATCTCGTCGACGGTGGCATCGGGGTGAGCCTCGATGTATTTGGCGGTCTCGACGACAACGAGCGACTGGCCCACCGAGACAAAACGCGTGTCCATGGAGTAGACGTAGTCGCGACCCTTGGCGGCGATCTTCGATGATTGATGGGAGCAGGTCGTTGCCTCGGAATACGCGAGATGCAGAATAGTCGCATCGGGCTGCTCAGCGTGAATGCGGTCGTACACGTGAGCAAAATCCGCAGGCGCGCAGCCGCTGGTCTTGGGCATCACGCCAAACTCGTTGCAGCGCGAATAAATCTCAAGCGGATCGATCGAACCGTCCTCGACGGTCTCGTCAGCAATCGTGACATGCATGGGCACGCGCACGATGCCGTAGCGCTCGCAGAGCTCCGGCGTCACATCCGACCCAGACTCGACCACGATTACGTACTTGCCCATTATTATCACGACCCATCTCGACATTGCCTTTTCAATACATGGC
>CAJMPF010000208.1 GCA_905215195.1 uncultured bacterium
AGAACGAGCTGACAGTGTTGGCGGGGACAAAATATCAGCAATTGTTGCACCGCCACTTGCTTGTCTGGCCCGACCGTCAAAAACTATGCCGGTTTACTACGATGAATCGGCGTAGCTCGAGCACAGCTAAAATTGTAAAAAGAAAACCGCAGGTAGAACCCCTGCGGTTTTCTTTTAAAACACGATGTGATCGCTTATTCCGATTTCATCGTAGTAAACCGGCATAGTTTTGTGGGAACGGTACATAACACTCCTGCTAAAACCTACTCCACGACCTTATCCGGCTGGATGAGCTCCTCGTAGTAGCTGATATGCTCGCGTGCGTCCTCGATTTCGGGCAGCAGGAAGTTATAGATAACCTCGATGATCATCGTTGCACTGATCTTGGAGAACGCAAAGTCGCCCGTCGTCAGCAACGCCTCGTGGTTGACGGTATTAAAGGTATAGTCGGCCAGACGCGCGAGCGGGGATTTGTTGTCGCCGCTGATAACGACCACTGTGGCGCCCTCCTCGCGTGCGGCTTTTGCCATGCGGTTGAGGCGGCGCGACTTACCGGAGTTCGAGATCAGCACGATGACGTCACCGGGCTTTAAAGTCAGGGCAAAGCCGATCGACGTCTCACTGATGGTGCTCGCCATGCAGCGCAGGCCCAGCTGCGAAAACTTAAACGTCGCATCGAGCGCGACTGCGTTCGTATTGCCCACGGCCGCAAACTCAATGACGCCGGCATTCTTAAGTGCATATACGACGGCCGCCAGGGTTTCGTGGTCAATGCCGTCGATGGTCGCGTTGAGCTCACTTACCTTGGCGGCGAGGATATTTTTAAGGCTCTGCTCCATGTTGTCGAGCGAGACCTCGTCGGTCAGGCCCTCGTTGCGCTGGCTTTCCAAGTCGCGCGCCAGCGAAAACTGAAAGCTGCGAAAGCTGCCAAAACCCAGCTTGCGGCAAAAGCGCGAAACGGTCGCCTCGGACGTTGCGGCGGCGCGAGAGAGCTGCGCGGCCGTCAGGCGTGGCGCTTCGGACTGGTGCTCCAATATATAGTCGACAATGCGCTGCTCGGATTCGCTGTATCCCTTGTGCGTGCTAATGAGGGAGAGCGCGCTCTTGCTGCTATCGGTCATGGATGACTCCTGGTTGGCATGAAAATCGGACTCGTTTTGCAATGCCATAGTATACGGACATTTTCAATTACAAGATACACCTTGCCGATTCAAGCAATGATGATAAACTTTCACCTACCGTTTACGGTTATGAAAGAACCTTTCACCGGAGAATTGCGCCTTGTCTCTTCTCACGCAGACGGTAGGTTGGTATCTTTCAGTTGTGGAAAAGCGCGCTACGAGGCGCGTGTAGGGGAGCGCCCGCGGGCGCAGAACTCAAGAAGGAGGGACACATGGCTAAGTTTGACATCATCGCCGCCACCGGTTGCCCGACCGGTATCGCGCACACCTTCATGGCGAAGGAGGCGCTGGAGAAGGCAGCTGCCGAGCGCGGTCTGACCATTAAGGTCGAGACTCATGGCCAGGTCGGTGTCGAGAACGAGCTCACGAAGGGTGAGATCGCCGGTGCCAAGGCCGTCGTCGTCGCAGCCGATAAGGATGTCCAGGCGGAGCGTTTCGCCGGTAAGCCCATGGTTTCCGTTGGTGTTTCCAAGGCCCTGTCCGTCGAGGCCGCCGGCAAGCTGATTGACCGCGCGCTCCGCGCCAAGGGCGACGACTCGGTTGCCGCCGCTGCCGATGTCGAGGACGAGGTCGAGGAGAAGGAGTCCGTCGGCCACATTATCTACAAGCACCTCATGAACGGCGTCAGCCACATGCTGGTCTTCGTCGTCGCCGGTGGTGTTCTGACCGCTCTTTCGTTCCTGTGGGGCATCACGTCCTTCGATTCGACGGCGTCTGACTACAACACCTTCGCCGCTATGCTCAAGATCATCGGCGGCATTGCCATGAACCTCATGGTTCCGGTGCTTTCCGCCTATATCGCCGAGTCCATCGGCAAGCGCCCGGCGCTCGTCCCCGGCTTCGTCGCCGGTATGATCGCCATCCAGGGCCTGCCCGTTAACGCCGAGACCGGTATGATCGACGCTGGCGGCGCTGGCGTGGGCTTCGGCTTCCTGGGCGGCATCGTCGGCGGCTTCCTCGCTGGTTATGTCATCCTGCTGCTCGAGAAGGTCTTTGCCGGTCTGCCCAAGAACCTGGACGGCCTCAAGGCCATCTTCCTGTACCCGCTGTTCTCGACTGCCATCGTCGGCCTCGTGATGCTCGGCATCTCCGGCCCCATGGCTGCCATCAACACCGCCATGATGGACTTCCTCAAGGGTCTGTCCGCTTCTGGCGCCATCGTCCTGGGTCTTGCCATCGGCTGCATGTGCGCCGTTGACATGGGCGGCCCGGTCAACAAGGCTGCCTACGTCACCGGTACCGCTATGCTTACCGAGGCCTTGGCCGCCGGTGTCGGCACCGACACCTACAACTTCGGCACCAACTTCATGGCTGCCGTCTCCGCCGCCTGCATCGTTCCGCCGCTGATCACCACCTTCGCCGTCGTCGTCGGCAAGAAGTACTTCAGCCAGGAGGATCACGACGCCGGTATCGTCAACCTCATCCTTGGTTGCACCCACATCACCGAGGGCGCCATTCCGTTCATGACCAAGAACATCTGGCCCGTCATGCCCATCATGATGTTCGGTTCCTCTATCGCTTCGATCCTGACCATTATGTTCAACGTTCACGATCCGGCGCCTCACGGTGGCTTCCTGGTCCTGCCCGTTGTCGAGAACGGTCCGCTGTGGGTCCTCGCGATTCTCATCGGCGCCGTGGTCGGTGGCATCCTGTTCGTCGCTTTCAAGAAGTATGACTTCGAGAAGAACCAAAAGGCCGCTTCTGCTGCCCCCGCTAAGCCGGTCGAGGCCCCCAAGGCCGTTGCCGTCGAGGCTCCCAAGTCTGATGCTTCCGACTTCGTGAAGGTCGAGAATGTCTTTGTCGCCGAGGACTTCGCTTCTCGTGACGAGGCTCTGAGCTTCGTTTCCAACCAGGCCGTCAAGGCCGGTATCGCAAGCGACGCCGACGCCGTGATGAACGCCTTCCTGGCCCGCGAGGCCGAGGGCACCACGGGCATGATGGAGGGCTTCGCCATCCCGCATGCCAAGTCCGACGCCATTACCGAGGCTGCCGTCATCGTCGTCAAGGACGAGTCCGGTGTGACCGGTTGGGACACCATGGACGGCGCTCCCGTCAACGTGGCTATTGCCCTGCTCATCCCCGGTGCACAGGCCGGCACCACGCACCTCAAGATCCTGTCCAAGGTCGCCGAGGCGCTCATGGACGAGGACTTCCGTGCTACCGTCAAGGGTTCCACCGACGCCGCCGAGATCGCCAAGACGATCAACACCCGTCTGGTGTAATCCCGCAACGCGCGAATAATATCGCCTCTGTAACAAAGGGGGAGACCCTCTCCAGGGCCTCCCCCTTTTTCTACCCCTCCCACAAGTTGCGGTGAAATAGGGACTGTTTAAACGATTCAACCCCAAATTCAGTCC